>JBFWME010000014.1:7025-43676 GCA_050251755.1 Lawsonibacter sp.
AGGAGGCCCCGTCCAGCAGCTCCACTTCGTCGGCCAACCGGTCCCGGCGGGCCTGCCCGATGAGGTCAGTCAGCGCGGGGTCGTCCAGCTCGATCTCAGTCGCGGTGGCGGCTCTGGCGTTTGTGTTGGAGGTAAAGTGGATGATCTTCCGGTTTTGGCGGTCATAAACGCCCTGAAATTCCTTACCGCAGCCGATGGGCCAGTTGACGGCATAGGTGTCCAGCCCCAGTTCCTTTTCCAATTCCTCACACAGCTCGAAGGGGTCACGGGCCTCCCGGTCCATCTTATTGATAAAGGTAAATATAGGAATGTCCCGCATGGCGCAAACCTTGAACAGCTTCCTGGTCTGGGCCTCCACGCCCTTGGCGGCGTCGATCACCATGACGGCGGAGTCGGCGGCCATCAGGGTGCGGTAGGTGTCCTCGGAAAAGTCCTGGTGGCCCGGGGTGTCCAGAATATTGATGCAAAAGCCCTCGTACTGGAACTGCATTACCGAGGAGGTCACCGAGATGCCGCGCTGCTTTTCGATCTCCATCCAGTCGGAAGTAGCCGCCCGGGTATTCTTTTTCCCCTTGACCTGTCCGGCCTGGGCAATTGCCCCGCCGTAAAGCAGGAACTTTTCCGTCAGGGTCGTCTTGCCGGCATCCGGGTGGGAGATGATGGCAAAGGTACGGCGGCGTTTGATTTCAGATTCATATTGAGACATGGAATAACCTCCAGATCAAAATCAGAACAGCACCATTCCCCGCACAGCCGGGGAACTTCAGTGCGGTCCCCGGCCGTCAAAGCACCAGGGGCCGCAGGCAAAGGAAAGGCGGTCCGCGCCCATCTGAGTTCGGACCACTCGTAAAGAGGCCCTCCCGATCGATATCCTTTGTGTGCAAGTCAGGAATCCCATAAGCGTTGTGCGCTTATGGGATGGATCCGGCCATGTTTCCTTCGCCACAGGCGGAATGAATATGGCCGTTTCGAAGATAAAATAGCCGTTCAGCGGATATTTTATCATAGTGGACTGCTCCTCGCAAGGGGAAAGGTTGACAACCGCTCGATTATTTCGTAATATTTGAGGTATAATTTCATCTCATCCAAGTGTCTCCGGCGGCGTATGGCCCCCGGAGGAGAATAGGAAACCGGGTGGAATTCCCGGACGGTACCGCCGCTGTAAGCGGGGGAAGCAGGCGCTCGTCGGCGAAAGCCGGTCATTGGGGAAACCCGAGAAGGCGGAGTGCTTTGAGAGGCGTTGTTTCATCGCCCCACCCCGCAAGTCAGAAGACCTGCTTGGAGGAACGGCTCTCTGCCCCGGCATGGGGGAGTGGGGCCCGAATTCAGCACGCGGAAAACGGCCGCGGCGGTCTTGGCGGCCGCCGCGGCCGCTTTTCTTCCACCATAGAAAGGAGTTTCCTATGAAGCAACCCATCCGCCGTCTGCTTGCCCTGCTCCTCACCGCCGCTCTTTTTTCCTCCTTTTCAGTCTTTGCACAATCCCCCCAGACAGACTGGAGCGGTGCCTTAACGGCCGCCGCGTCCTATGTGCAGCATACGGTCACCAATCCCCAGGTAGGTTCGGTGGGCGGAGAGTGGGCCGTGATCGGCCTTGCCTGCAGTGGGGTAGCGACGGACCAGGCCTGGTATGACACCTACCTTCAAAATTTGATCGACACCGTCACCGAACAACAGGGTGTGTTATCCACCCGAAAATATACGGAGTATGCGCGGGTGACCCTCGCGCTCACCGTGCTGGGGAAAGACCCCAGGGATGTGGGCGGCTACGACCTTCTTGCCCCGCTGGAAGACGCTGCGAAAACCACCACCCAGGGGATCAACGGGGCTATTTTTGCCCTGATTGCTCTGGACAGCGGAGATTACGACGTTCCGTCCGACCTCCGCGGCCAGTATTTGCAGATGATTCTCAGCGGTCAGCTCTCCGACGGAGGGTGGTCCCTGTCGGGAGATCAGGCCGACCCGGACGTCACCGCCATGGCGCTTCAGGCCCTTGCCCCTTATTCCCATGGTGACGCAGCCGTACAAACGGCCCTCTCCCTGGGGCTGACCCGTCTGAAAGCTTTGCTGGCGGCGGGCTCTCTTTCCGCGCTGGAGAGCTATGCCCAAACCATCATTGCCTTGTGCGCTTTGGATATTCAGCCGGATCAGAACCTTTTGGCGGAGTTTTTGTCGTTCCAGTTGGCCGACGGCAGCTTTTCCCACACCAAGGGCGGCCCCAGCAATCCCATGGCCTCGGAACAGGGGCTGTGCGCCCTGGCTGCCCTTGCCAGGCAGGAAGCGGGCGCGTCCTCCCTGTATGATATGGAGGGGCAAGATCCGAGCCTGCTCCCCGCCCAGACCGCGGTGGTCATCCCCGCGCTGGCGTCTCTGATCCCGGCGGTGCTGGGGGTCAGCCCCTTCCTCGGGGTCAGTTCCCTTCTGGGGTCAGGCAAATAATGGTGCAAGGAGAATCCTTATGAGCAGAAATCAAAAGCGGCTTCTGGCCGCCGGTGTCGTTGCGGCGGTGCTGGCTATAGCCTTTTGGTACGGGGGCGGCGCCCCCGGCCTTCAGGGCTGGCAGGTGTCCCAGCCCACCTCCTCTGCTTCGGAGTCCAGCGCCCCCTCTTCCCAGGATACGGCGGCGGATTCCGCTTCCACCCCTCCCGACACCTCAGCTTCCACCCAATCCGGAGCAACGCCGGAGCAACCCGTCCAGACCGGCGCGGCGGACAAGCAGTCCCCCTCGGCACCGCCTGCAGCTTCGTCCGTTGCTCAAAGCAGCGCCTCCTTGCAGCAGGCAGAGGGTTCGGCCCAGCCACCGGAAGAAAGCGGCTCCTCGGCCTCGTCCCAGGAACCGGTGCTGACCTGCACCCTTTCCATCCGATGTGACGCTATTTTAGAGCACTTGGATTGGTTGGATCCGGACAAGTCCGAGCTGGTTCCCGCCGACGGAGTCATTTTGGCCGCCTCCCAGACCTCCGTTCCGAAAGGGGAGACCGTCTTCGATCTACTGCAGAGCCAGACCCGCGCGGCAGGCATCCAAATGGAAGCCAGCTTCACTCCCGGCTATGGCTCCAGCTATGTGGAGGGCATCGCCAACCTGTATGAGTTTGACTGCGGCCAGCAGTCCGGATGGACCTATTTGGTCAACGGCGTCCAGCCCGGCTACGGAAGTTCCCAATATGTTCTATCCGACGGCGACGTGGTGGAGTGGGTCTATACCTGCAATCTGGGTAAGGACGCAGGCGCGGAGGTCAGCGGATGAGTGATTGCTTTTCCTCGTTCCACCCGGCGGTCACCGCCCTCTGGTTCGCTCTGGTGCTGGCCGTCACCGTGACCACCTTTCACCCGGCGCTTCTGCTCATTTCCCTGCTGTGCGGCCTGCTGTGGTCCCGCCGGTTGGGGGCTGGCTGGCATTTCGTTCCTCTGCTTGTCCTTTTCCTGACGGCTGCTGTGTTTAACCCCCTGTTCAGCCACGCCGGTGCCACGATTTTGTGGTACTTTCCAAACGGCAACCCTCTGACGCTGGAATCCATCCTCTTCGGCCTGGGGGCCGGCGGGATGCTGACCGCGTCGCTGGTCTGGCTGGGCTGCCTCTCCCGGGTGATGACGGCAGACAAATGGATGTGTCTGCTGGGCCGCGTGGTGCCCGCTTTGTCCCTCCTGCTGTCCATGACCCTGCGGGCCCTGCCCCGGAGCCGGAAGCGGCTGTCTCAAATCGCCCAGGCCCAGCGGCAGGTTGGCCGTAAAGGACATGGCGGGCTGGCCGCAGCCCGCCACGGCATTCGCCTGGTGTTCGTCCTTGTGGCTTGGTCCATGGAGGAGGGCGTAACCTGCGCAGACTCCATGGACGGCCGGGGCTACGGCCTGCCCGGACGTACCGCGTATACCAACTATGTCTTGGACCACCGGGACAAACACGCGCTGGCTATTCTCACCGGAATCGGAGCTTATCTGCTGCTCATGGCCCTTCGGGGCGCTCTGGCCTGGCGGTACTACCCCACCTTAGCATGGGGCGGGCTGGACGCATGGTCCCTGTCCGCCTTCCTGGCCTGGGGTATGCTGTGCGCCCTGCCCCTGTATCTGGATTGGAAGGAGGCCCAGGCATGGAACCATATCAAATCCGGGACCTGACCTTTGCCTATCCAGGGCAGAATACTCCCGCGTTAAGCCATGTGAGCCTGACGGTGGAGCGCGGAGCATTTTTCACCCTGTTCGGCCCCTCGGGCGGCGGGAAAACCACCCTTCTGCGCCAGCTCAAGCCGGCTCTCGCCCCCCACGGTACCCTATCCGGATCCATTCTCTTTCAGGGCTGCCCTCTGGAGCAGCTGGACCCCGCGGTCCAGGCCTCATCCATCGGCTTTGTCCTACAGTCCCCGGAGGAGCAAATCGTCACGGACAAGGTGTGGCACGAGCTGGCCTTCGGCCTGGAGAGCCTGGGCCTGCCTCGGAATGCCATCCGCACCCGGGTGGCGGAGATGGCCGCGTTTTTCGGCATTGAGGACTGGTTTCATCGGGACACCGCCTCTTTGTCAGGGGGCCAGAAGCAGCTGCTCAACCTGGCCGCGGTCATGGTGATGGGCCCGGAGGTCCTGCTGCTGGACGAGCCCACCAGCCAGCTGGATCCCATCGCCGCCCAGACCTTTCTGGACTGTCTCGCCCGGCTCAACCGGGAGCTGGGCACCACGATTTTGCTGTCGGAACACCGGCTGGAGGACGCTCTGCCTCTGTCTACCCGGTGTGCCCTGCTGGACAGGGGACAGCTTCTCTTCCACGGCACTCCCCGGGCGGTGGGAGACTTTCTGCGCGAAGAACGTCACCCCATGTTCCGCTCCATGCCCACTCCCATGCGGGTGTGGGCGGCAGCGGGGTGTCAAAGCGCCTGCCCCGTCACCCCAGGGGAAGGCCGCCGGTGGCTGGAAGAGCGTCTGGAGCAACATCCTTCTCTTCCTCTCCCGCCGCTCCCCTCTGCTCCGGAAGCCCCCCCGGCTCTGGCGGCAAAGGAGGTTTGGTTCCGGTATGACCGGGCGGGATCGGACGTGCTCCGGGGATTGACCTTCTCGGTGCCCAAGGGATCGTTGTATGCCATTTTAGGGGGCAACGGGGCCGGCAAGACCACGCTGTTCTCCCTCCTGACCGGGGCGGAAACACCCCAGAGGGGTACGCTCTCTCTTTTGGGCCGCCCTCTGGATCTCTGGCCGGAGAAGGAACTGTTTCAAAACGCGTTGGCCGTCCTGCCCCAGAATCCGAAAAGCCTGTTTGTGGGGCAGACGGTGGCCGAAGACCTGGCCGACATGGGAGCAAGCCCATCCGAAACCGGACGGATGATCACCCTTTGTGGGCTGAATGACCTGCTGGACTGCCATCCCTACGACCTGTCGGGTGGGGAGCAGCAGCGCGCCGCCCTGGCCAAAGTGCTGCTGGCCCGGCCAAAGGTCCTTCTGCTGGACGAACCCACCAAGGGGATGGACGCCCCCTTCAAGGAGACCTTCGCCGCCCTGCTGGCGGACCTACGCCGGGAGGGGGTCACGGTGCTCATGGCCAGCCACGACGTGGAGTTCTGCGCCCGTTATGCCACCTGTTGCGCCCTTCTTTTTGACGGCACCATCACCGCTGTGGATGAGCCCCATGCTTTTTTCTCTCAGAACCGATTTTATACCACCGCCGCATGCCGCATGGCCAGGGGATTGATTCCCGGGGCAGTCACGGCGGAAGAGCTGACGCTCGCCTGCGGCGGAGCAGAAGATGCTTTGGCCTGTTCCTCCGCCTCTGCTCCACCCCCCGTCCAGACACGCTCTCCCTCGCCTGCGCCCGCAGCGCGGCATGGGAAGCGGCTGCCCAAACCGCTGGGCAGCCTTCTGCTTGCCCTGCTCTTGCTGTCCGGCTATCTGGCCTGGCGCGGAATGCCCCTGCTGGCCGGACTGGCCGCCGGGCACTGGCTGCCCTCCCTGCTGTGGCTGGGGGGCGCGGCATTTGGTCTGTGGCTGCTAGGGCTTGGCCGGGCAGCGCCGAAGCCGCCCGCCGCGTGCTCCGTCTCCCGGCCCCAGCGAACCCGGTGGCCGACGGTTTTCGTGCTCCTGATTTTGATTCCTCTCACGCTTTTGTCCGGAACCTACCTGCTGGGCGATCGGAAGTACTATTTCATTTCCCTCCTCCTACTGCTAGAGATTCTGATCCCAATGCTCCTGCGGTTTGAGGGGACAAAGCCCCAGTCCCGGGAATTGGTCGTGCTGGCAAGTCTCACCGCCCTGGCTGCGGCCGGCCGGGCCGCCTTCTTCATGCTGCCCCAGTTTAAGCCGGTGGCGGCGGTGGCTATTTTATCGGGCGTGGTCTTCGGCGGCCAGGCAGGCTTTATGGTCGGGGCCTCCTCCATGCTGGTGTCAAATTTTTTCTATGTCCAGGGCGCCTGGACGCCCTGGCAGATGGCGGCGATGGGCCTGATAGGCGGTCTGGCCGGCTGGCTGGGCCGCTGGTTGGGCCGCGGGCGGCTGCGGCTATGCCTGTACGGCTTTCTGTCGGTGATCTTGCTGTACGGCGGAATTCTAAACCCGGCCTCCGTCCTGATGTACCAACCCTATCCAACTTGGGAGATGCTCGCGACCTCCTGGCTCATGGGCTTTCCTTTGGATCTGGTCCACGGCGCTGCCACAGCTTTTTTCTTGTGGACAGCTGGGCCGGCTTTTCTGGAGAAGCTGAACCGGATCAAACTGAAGTATGGCTTGGACAATTCCTGCTCGCCATAGAACGTAACAGAAACAAAAGGGCGCTCCTTTGGAAGGAGCGCCCTTTTGTTTCTCACGCGCCGGGACCCCGCGTAAATTGGCGGGGTCCCGGCACAAAGTATGAAGAGAAATGAAGCGACTGATTTAGAAAATGCCCTGAGCCATCATGGCATCGGCAACCTTCTGGAATCCGGCAATGTTGGCGCCGGCCACCAGATCATAGCCCAGACCATAGCGCTCGGCAACCTCGACGGAAGAAGCAAAAATGTTCTTCATAATGCCGTGCAGCTTCTGGTCAACTTCCTCAGCAGTCCAGTACAGGCGGGCAGCGTTTTGAGCCATTTCCAGCTCGGAGACGGAAACGCCGCCGGCGTTGACAGCCTTGGACGGGGCAACCACCATGTGCTTCTGCTTCTTCAGGAACTCCAGGGCGTCATTGGTGGTGGGCATGTTGGCTACTTCGATATAATACTTCACGCCGGAAGCAGCGATCTTCTCAGCCCAGTCCATATTCACATCGTTCTGGGTGGCGGCAGGCATATAGATGTCCACATCCTTAGCGCCCCAGCACTTGGAGGCGGGCACGAATTCGCAGTCAAACTTCTCAGCGTAGGGCTTGCAGTGCATAGGATCGTTGGCACGCATCTCAAGGATAAAGTTCATCTTCTCCTCGGTATCGACACCATCGGGATCGTGGATGTAGCCGTCGGGGCCGGCAAAGTATGTAACCTTGGCACCCAGCTCAGCCGCTTTCTTCATGATACCCCAGCCCACGTTGCCGTAGCCGGAAATGGCAATGCGCTTGCCTTTGATGTCCTCGCCGTCGTGCTTCAGCACTTCGCACAGATAATATACCGCGCCAAAGCCGGTGGCCTCGGGACGAAGGATGGAACCGCCGGTACTGACGGCCTTGCCGCTCAAGGCGCCAAACTCAGAGGCACCCACCAGACGGCGATACTGACCATACAGATAGCCGATCTCACGGCCGCCGCAGCCCAGATCACCGGCAGGGCAGTCGATGTCCTGGCCGATATGGCGGTACAGCTCGGTCATAAAGGCCTGGCAGAAACGCATAACCTCACCATCGCTCTTGCCCCGGGGGTCAAAGTCGGAACCACCCTTGGCTCCGCCGATGGGCAGGCCGGTCAGAGCGTCCTTGTACACCTGCTCAAAGCCCAGGAACTTAATAATGGACAGGTTAACCGAGGGATCAAAACGCAGGCCACCCTTGTATGGGCCCAACGCGCCGTTGTACTGCACACGGTAGCCGCGGTTAATCTGATAGTTGCCCTTGTCGTCCAGCCAAGTGACGCGGAACTCGACGGTGCGCTCAGGCTCTACCATCCGCTCCAGCAAACAGGCTTTCTCGTATTCAGGATGGGCGTTGATAACGGGCTCCAGAGAGGTCAAAACCTCCTCCACCGTCTGTAAAAACTCAGGCTCGTTAGCGTTCTTGGCTTTGGTCTCCGCTAACACTCGTTCGATGTACTTGTTCATAACGATAGTGCCTCCTAAATCAATCAATTTAAATTTTTGACAGATTACCTTCATTTTTAAAAGCTTGAATAAGCAAAGAGAAGATAGGCTTTTGTCGCCTTATGTATATAGCATATCACAAAAATTTAAGGAGTAAATCACATCTTTTGTGGGGGTTGCTACAATCGGAAGGCTGTAGTAATCTGGTTTCTCTCCTTGTTTTCCCGACTCAGAGATCATAAAAATGGCCGTTCTCACAAAAAAGAACGACCACTTTTGTTCAAAATGAAATTTTTCAGTCAAATGCGAGGCCCAGATAGGCAATGGAGGTCCAGTCCCAAACTGCGGCAATTTCTCCATCCAGCCACTTCAGCATCCCAAATTTCGTCTGCGTCCCCGGCGTGCGATACAATCCCCCGAATCGGGGCAGAAGCGACCGCAGACCGGACAGCACCTGTCCTCTCGCTTCCGGGCAGCCCGTCAGCTCCTTCAGGAGCAGACTTCCGTCCTCCATCCCCTCGGCGCACAGCACCGCCAATCCAGCCGCGGTTTCCGCCGCATATAACCCCCCTCCGGACAGGCGGCAGCAGCCGGCCTGATAGGTCAGGGCATCCGTTGGAAACGCGATATGGGGTGTTTCGGCCAGAATGGTCTCCCGCAGCGTTCCGTATTCCTCCGGCTCCAGCGGCTGTAGGGAGAAGGAGCAGCTCAGGGGCTCGGCATCTTCCGGCTTCCACACCATCTGATCGTGGGTAAAGCACTCCCGAAAGCCGTTGGCCCAAAAAAACTGGTGCAGGGAGGGCTCTGCCGGCACCGTGGTCACGGCTGGAATCCCGGATGATCGAAAATAACCATCGGCATCCGAAAGCAGCTTCGCGGCCAGGCCGCGCCCCCGGCAGTCCGGGTGAGTCGCCACTGCGTACAGATAAGCCGCCCGGTATTTCCCCCGCCCCGGCAGCACAAATGTAGTGTCAAACCATGTGGTCATCGATCGGACGATGCCATTTTCCTCCAATACCAGCACCCGTTCGGGGCGATAGTACGTCGAATAGAAATTGTCCACATAGTCCCCGCTGTCCCCAAAGGCCAGTTTCCACAGCTCACGCTGGGCGGGGATGTCTGCGGGAACCGAGGGGCGGACATTTACCATGGTGTTCTCCTCCTAGCTATGGAAAAAGGCTCCCGCTGTGCGGGAGCCCCAATTTGATGTTCAGCAGCCTGGGTACACGTCGCTCTTTCTGGGCATGATAATCGCGCAAACTAAATAGGCCCAAAAACCCACCGAAAAGGCGAACCCCGCAATCACCCAGCCCACACGGACAAGGGTGGGGTCAATGTCAAAATATTCCGCCAACCCTCCGCACACGCCGCACAGCAGCTTGCTGCCGCCCTCAGTCCGGTATAATCTCTTTTTCTCCATCTATGTTCACTCCCGTCTGATGTTGAGATTTTGTTTCTACCTCTAATCACAGGATACGCCGAAACGTCTGAAAAATCCATGGGAAAAAGATTAAAAAAGAATAAAATCGGAAGCAGCCGTTCCCATCAACACTTCCTGCCATCGGCGGGGTGCAAAGCACTCCCGTGGCTGTCGCTCCATTCCCGTTTCGTTTACGGACGCTCCGCCGCGGCCACCAGATCGCCCTTTTCGTTAAAGTAAACCGTTCGGATGTCGCTGCCCGTGACCTTTTTGATTTCGTCCAGACGAATGCGCTCGGTGACGGAGGACACCAGAGAGAAGGCCACCCCGTGGCGCTTGGCGCGTCCGGTCCGCCCGATGCGGTGGATATAATACTCGTTCTCATCTGGAACGTCGTAGTTGAACACGGCGTCCACATCGTCAATGTCCAGACCACGGGCGGCCACATCGGTGGCCACCAGCACCCGGATCTGCCCATCCCGGAACTTCTGAAGGGTTTTCTCCCGAATCGATTGCTGGATGTCGCCATGGATGGCCTGGCAGGAAATATTTCGCATCTCCAGTAGACCGGAAAGCCGGTCGGTCATGTTCTTGGTGTTGCAGAAGGCAATGACCCGCTCGTAATCCCCCATGTCCAGCAACCGGGCCATGGTGTCCGCCTTCTCGCTGCGATCCACATCCAGGCAGTACTGAGCAATGTCCGGCTTGTTGTTCTGGTCGGCGGGAACGGTAATCTCTACCGGGTCGCGCTGGTAAACCCAGGAGATATCCAAAACCTCCCGGGAGATGGTAGCCGAAAACATACCCAAATTGCGCCGTTTGGGCATCTTGTCCAGAATGTGGGTCACATCCCGGACAAAGCCCATATCCAGCATCCGGTCGGCCTCGTCCAGCACCACCGTCTGTACTTTGTCCAGCTTGACGGTATGCCGCTTCATATGATCCATCAGGCGGCCGGGGGTGGCCACCACGATTTGTGGGCTCTTCTTCAGCTGGGTAATCTGCTTGTCAATGGGCTGGCCGCCGTAAAGGCAAACCACCCGCACCCCCTCTTTAAATGCACACAGGTCCCGCAGCTCATCCTGAATTTGAATGGCTAGCTCCCGGGTGGGCGCCATCACCAGTGCCTGTACCTCACCACTCTCGGGGTCGATATGCTCCACCATGGGAATGCCAAAGGCAAAGGTCTTTCCCGTGCCCGTCGGGGCTTTAGCGATAACGTCCTTCCACTCCATAAAGTAGGGAATCGCCCCCGCCTGAACGGGAGTTGCCTGGACATATCCCTTCTTCTCAATCGCCCGCATCAGTTCGTGGGACAGGCCCAGTTGGGCATACTCCACCACGTCGTTTACCGTCTGTCCGTTAATTTCCATTCATTCGTCGTTCCTTCCTGCTGTATCTGTCTGGCGCGATCCAAGGCCTCCCAACCGACACAGTGATGTCAAGAACGCCGTTTTCCCGGCGCGGCCCCGAATCAAGAGAGACGGCAGTTCCATCTCCGCTACTATTCCATGGTATATTATATCCTTCTTTCCCGGACTTGTCCACTATTTTTCCAGTCCGGCCGAAAACGCCGTATGCGGCCCAAAAGCGGGCCGCATACGGCGTTTATTACATGATTCTGAACAAGAGAAAAATCACCAGGAGAATCCGCTGAAAGGCCACTGGTAGTAGTAGCCGCTCTGGCCCTGTTGCTGCTGTTGCTGCTGCTCCTGCTGGGTGCTTTGCTGGACCTGGTTGTTCGCCTCGGTCTCGCTATTCTTCTCATCGAAGGTAATGGTCAGCTTGATCTCCTGCTGCTGGCGCAGCACGGTGAGGGTCGCGGTATCCCCAGCCTTATAATCGCTGGACAACGCTGCGGTCAGTGCGCTGGACGAGTCGATGGCGGTGTCGTCAATCTTGGTGATAATGTCCCCAATCTGAAGCCCGGCCGTTTCCGCACAGGAGCCTTCGGCTACATACTGCACGGCGGCTCCGGCGGAAACACCGTAACGCTGGGCCTCGGAGGAGACATCGGTGACCTGAACCCCCATATAGGGCTTTCCGGTGACATAGCCGTGCTCAATCAGATCGGCCAAAATATCCTTCACGTCGTTGATGGGGAGGGCGAAACCCAGACCCTCGGCGGAGACGCCGGAGGTAGACTGGGTGTATTTTGCGGAAACGATGCCCATCACGTTGCCATAGCTGTCAAACAGAGGGCCGCCAGAGTTGCCCGGGTTGATGGCACAGTTGGTCTGGAGCACATTCAGCGTCGTGGTCTCAGACTGTCCGGTGGTAGGATTGGTGCTGCTGGTGGTGATGAGCCGATCCAGGGCGGAAATAAGGCCGTCAGAAAGCGAATAGGTCAACTCACCCAAGGGGTTGCCGATGGCATAGACATCCTCGCCCACCACAAGCTTGTCCGAGTCGCCCAGCGTGACGGGAGTCAGGCCCGTGGCCTCGATTTTCAGCACTGCCACATCGTTGTCCTGCTCGCCGCCCACCAGCTTGGCGGTATACTTGTCGCCGTTGGCAAAAGACACCTCGATGGAGACAGAGGAATCGTTGGCGGCATCTTCAATCACGTGGTAATTGGTGACAATGTAGCCGTCCTGAGTCAGGACAAAGCCGGAGCCCGAAGCTGCGGAGGTGGTCGTCTGGCCGAAGATGTTCACCGAGGTGGTGGACACGGTAATGCCGACGCAGGAACCCAAATTGGCGGCATACAGTTCTTCCGGCGTCATCGTCTGGCCGCTGTTGCTGTTGACTACGGTCTGAACCTGGGGGCGGTCACTCTCATAAATGGTAGTGGCGGTGCCAAACCCGGCCAGATGACCATACAGGGCGGCGCCCCCCGCCCCGGCTCCGCCGCCCACCACGGCGCAGGCCAGCAGTACAGCCGCAATTCGCTTTCCCGCCCCTCTTTTTTTGGCGGGTTTGTGTTCAGGCCCTACGGGTCCTCCTTCGGTTGGGATCGGATCGGTATAATCACCGAAGCTTCCCCGGTAGCCATCGTTCTCACTATTATAAAAATCGAAGCCACTCATTGCGGTCATGCTCCCTTCAAAAAGCTTTGCTTTTGTGTTGTTCCCTTGAACTATGGATATCGTAACGCGAAAATGTGAAAAAAGCATGAAGAAAAAGGAATCTATTTTTGAACTTTTCCGAAATATTTTTTTACCTTGGCTTACAATTTATCAAACCGCCCGGACAGAATGGCGGCAATATCCACGGCGGCGGCCGTCAGATCCGTCCGCAGGCCCCGAAACATTCCCATTCCAGACAGATTAAGCAGGACCAACAGTAGGATTGGACCCAAGATCATGCCCGCCACACCGGCCAGTTTCATTCCAACATAAATGCTGACCAGAGAAAGGATCGGGGACAGTCCCGTCTGATCCCCTACGAATTTTGGCTCCATCACCCGGCGATACATGGCGATCACACCCCAAATCACCATCATCTGAATGGCAGTGGGGTAATCTTGGGTAAACAAGGCGATGACCGCCCATGGAACCATAACGGTTCCGGCCCCAATGATGGGGATAAAATCCATGATCGCAAGTACAAGAGCCAACAGCAATCCATACGGCTGCCGGGTCACCAAAAATCCGGCCAGAAGAATAAAAAACACGCCGATGGACAGCAAAAGCTGGGCTCTGAGATACCCCCCGAACGCGCCCAGAGCAGTGACCCGAACCTGTCCAAGGAACCGGAGCACCCCTTCGTCGACGTTCTGAACCGCCCGAGTGCGCAGATAGGGATAGTCCGCGGTCAGGAAGTAAGTGGCCATGACAAAGATGATCAGCGCCACCAGAAACGAGGGTACCCCCATGGCTTTGTCCGTGGTGTAGTTTAAAACACTGTTAAGCAAATTTGGAGTGGCGGTGTTCAGCCAATCCAGCAGACCGTCTGTCACCGATTGCACGGAATCGTTCAGCTGGGGCGGCACCAAGGTCCACAGGTGAGCGAAAAGCTTCTCCAATTGGTCCAATGCCGCCTGAAGGCTGGCCAGCAGCCCGTCCCAGTTCTGCGTCAGGGACACCAACTCATTCCCCGCCGCATAGACCAGCAGGAACAGCGCCGCGCCCAACAGGCCAAAGATCATCAACAGGAGCAGCAGCGTCAGCACCTGCCTGGACCACCCCACCCGGCGCTGGAACCACTTGACCATGGGGTTAAGCATAGCCGCCGTAATCAGGGCGATCACAAAGGGAGCAAAGAGTGTCAACAAGCGCTGTCCAAACCGCAGCAGGAGAAACAGAACCAACAGCGCCAGCGCCAGCCGAATCCCCAGCCGCAGCCACAGCCAGCCCCTTTGACGCCAGGTCAATTGTCCAGATCTCATTGATTTGTTCCCCCCCTTTCTTGCTCAGTATCCTACCTCAGCTTACCACAAAAAGCATGAATAAAATGTAAAACTTGGAATTTTTTACAATAAAAGCCGACCGTCCTGAAGACATACTTCAGGACGGCCGGTTCCATTCGGTTGGATTCAGGTCCGATAAATCAGGCCCACCAGGTTGGGGCCGGCATTGATGGCAATGACACCGCCGATGTAGAACTGCCGTATGGGCTCCTCCCCCAACTCCCGGCAGCACGTCTCCAGCAATCTGTCCGCCTGGTCCGGGTTGTTCGCCCGGATCAGCAAATAGGGGCTGCCCGGCTCCCGTTCCGTCTTGCACAAATCCACCAGGGCGGAGATCACGTTTTTTTCTCCGCGTACCTTGGACAAAATCTTGGACTCTCCCTCCGCAAAGGTCATGATCGGCTTCAGACCGAGGGCCTCGCCCACAAAGGCAGCCGCGGCAGACACGCGGCCCGATTTTTTTGCGAAGGTCAGGTCCAGGGGGGCAAACACGACCCGCACATGGGCCATCCAGTCCCGGATGTAGTCCACGATCTCCCGGGCCTCCGCCCCGGCGGCGGCCATTTTGGCCCCCTCCATCACCGCCCAGCCGTAACTCATGGTATAGTTCCCTGCGTCAATGATGTGAATTCGGAAGCGGTCCCCGGCCTCTGGATGGTCCTCGTAAAACTCCTCCCTGGCCAGGATGGCATTCTGGTAGGTAGCGGAAGCCTTGGCATTGATGGAGGTGTGGATCAGGTCGGTATACCCCTGCTTCCACGCCTCTTCAAAGCACTGCTGAAACTGGAACGGAGTCAACTGGGCATGGGTCGGAATCTGCGGCGCCGCCAACAGCATTGGGTAAAACTCCTCCGGGGAAAAGTCAAAGCCGTCCAGATACTCCCGATCCCCCATCGCGATGGGAAAGGGCAGCACCTGGATCCCCAGCTCCTCCCGGAGCGCAGCCGGGATATCGGCGGCAGAGTCGGTGGAAAATTTAATATGAGCCATGTTGGCCTCCTCAACATCGGGCACAGGCCCGCACTCGTCCTTCTATAACTAGATTATTATCGCAAAAAGAGGTACCGTTGTCAATCGGGACAATTGGCGGAGGGGCTGGGCGGCACGGTCTCTTCCCCTGCCGGGCCCGGTTCTCTCTTCTGCAGTTTCTTCCGCGTTCCATCGGGGTACTGGATATACGTGTTGTCCAACTGGGCGGTCAAACTGCGTCGGTACGCGTCAATATACTCCCGGCGCAGGGCATCCCGCTCCTCAGCCTCCCGGGGCGTCAACCCCTCCTGACTTTTCGCCTTTTTGGCCAGGGCGTTAATCCGGTCAATTTTTGCCTGTTCCATTCAGTTTCTCCTTTTTGCCTGCTCACTCACCCGGCACGGCCCACCAAAAGCGGCTGTGCGCGGGCGGAGCAATCCAAGGTTGCGGTTTCCATTCACAGCCCACCCATGCAGGCTGTTCTTTTGCATCCTTAAATATAATACTCTCTGCTGTGCTTTGCAGCATTATACATATCGCTCTAGCACTAACATGGTACGACCTTTTTTCGATTGCCCGGGGACTTCCTTCACCACGCACTTGCCCAGTCCGCGGCAGGTCAGCACGTCCCCCTCCGCCACCTGCCTGTCCGCTTTGAGACACTCCCGGTGGTTCACCGCCGCCTTACCGGCCGAAATATAAGCTGCGGCCTTGGATCGGGACAGAGAAAATCCGGCGGACAGCACCGCATCCAGCCGGGGCGTCGCCACCGTGTCCCGAATGACCTTCACCTGAGCGGGGCGGGTTTCCAGACTGTTCATCTGAATTTCCCGCAGCGACACCTTCCACCGGCCGGCGCTTTCCCACTGGGAGAGAAGGATGGGCAGAGCCTCCCGAAGAAGGACCACCTGGCAGCGGCCGTCCTCCGGAAACAGGATATCCCCCAGCTTCTCCCGGGTCAGCCCCAGGCCCATGAGCGCTCCTAAGATATCCCGGTGGCCCAGGGAGGCTCCGGCAGAAAAAACGGCCTCTACCGCCGCCAAAGGACCTTCGGCATCCCCCCGGATGTCTTCCTCCTCCTGCCATTCGGGCAGAAAGGCGCAGATGGTTCGCTCCGCCTCCTCATAGCCCCCCCAAATCAGATGCCTGGGCCGGCCCCAGGCATTCAGCAGATCGGTCACAGAGGCCAGCTCCCCGGGGGACAGGAAGGTAGTGTGGGCGGGGATCCCCCGGTCCCGGGTCTGCTCCGCCTTGTCCAGCACCCGCGCCAAAAGTACCCGCTCTTCCCCGCTGCGGGCACAGCGGTCCAGCAGTTCCTTCTTGGTCAATGTCTCCCCTCCCTCTGATACGATTCAACTTTTAGTATAGGTTGCCAAGCCTTCCTTTGTCAATAAAAAAAGGGTTTGCGTCATTTCTCAAGGCAAATCCATCCCCAAAGCCCACACACTTGAACATCAGCGCATGTATGCCTGATATGTCCAAACTGGGACGAACCGGAACGACAGCCAGAACCCGAAATTTTTTACGTCCCTTGACAAGTTTGAAGTCGGGTGATATAGTGTCAGACGTAAAATCAGCGTTGACGGAGACGAAACCGCGTCTGCCGCGTTCAGAGAGGAGCACAGTTGCTGAAAGTGCTCTACGTGCGCGTCCGGCTGTACCACTCCTGAGTTGCCCGGGTCACAACCGGGACGGGCCCGCCCGTTACAGCGGTCACTACGAAGCGCAAAGCCATCGTGAGCAGTGAGCCTGGACTGGAGCGAGGAATACGAACCAAGAGCCGCACAGCGGATCTGTTTGTGTTCCCAGTCGGAGGGAAGGCGAGCGTCGCGAACAGGCGCAGCGTGACAAAGCGGCGGTCTTTCAGACCGCAAGCAGGGTGGAACCGTGGAGCGCATACTGCGCCTCACCCCTGAATGGATCAGGGGTGAGGCGTTTTTTCGTTTGACCCCTCGTACCTCCCCATAAGGGGAGGCAAATCGGAAAGGAGCAATGAACAATGTCCGAAGAAAACAATCAGTTTACCTTTGAAAACCCCGAATACCGCAAAACCTATTGGCACACTTGCTCTCACGTCCTGGCCCAGGCGGTCAAACGTCTTTACCCCGAGGTAAAGCTGGCCATTGGCCCCGCCATTGAGGAGGGCTTCTACTATGACATGGATTCCCCCTTCCCCTTTACGCCGGAAATTCTGGAGCAGATCGAGGGCGAAATGCGGAAGATCTGCAAAGAGAAGCTAAAGCTGGAACGGTTTGAACAACCCCGGGAAGAGGCCCTCCGATTCATGGAGGAGAAGGGTGAGCCCTACAAGGTTGAGCTCATCCAGGACCTGCCTGAGGACGCTCACATCTCCTTTTACAAGCAGGGCGAATTCGTGGACCTGTGCGCCGGCCCCCACCTGGACTCCACCGGCCGCATCAAGGGCAACGCCCTGAAGCTCACCGCCTGCAACGCCGCCTACTGGCGCGGCGACTCCAGCCGCCAGACCCTCCAGCGCATTTACGGCATCGCCTTCCCCAAGAAGGAAGAGCTGGAAGCATACCTGGAGCGCATTGAGGAGGCCAAGCGCCGGGACCACCGGAAGCTGGGCAAGGAGCTGGGCCTGTTCGCCCTGATGGACGAGGGCCCCGGCTTCCCCTTCTTCCTGCCCAAGGGCATGGTGCTGCGCAACACCCTGCTGGACTACTGGCGTCAGGTCCACAAAAAGTATGGCTATGTGGAGATCTCCACCCCCATCATTCTGAATCAGGAACTGTGGCACCGCTCCGGCCACTGGGATCACTACAAGAACAACATGTACACCACCATCATCGACGGGGAGGACTACGCCGTCAAGCCCATGAACTGCCCCGGCGGCATGCTGGTGTACAAGACCGAGCCCCACTCCTACCGCGATCTGCCCCTGCGGATGGCCGAGCTTGGCCTGGTCCACCGCCACGAGCTGTCCGGCGCCCTGCACGGCCTGTTCCGGGTCCGCTGCTTCACCCAGGATGACGCCCATATCTTTATGACCTGGGACCAGATGGAGAGCGAAATTCAAAATGTGGTGCGCCTGTTTGACGAGGTATACTCCGTCTTCGGTCTGTCTTATCAGATCGAGGTGTCCACCATGCCCGAGGATCACATCGGCGAGAAGGAGACCTGGGACTTTGCCACCGAGACGCTGAAAAAGGCCATCGAGCACATGGGCAAGGACTACGTGATCAACGAGGGAGACGGGGCTTTCTACGGCCCCAAGCTGGACTTCCATCTGGCCGACTCCCTGGGTCGTACCTGGCAGTGCGGCACCATCCAGCTGGACATGCAGATGCCCGAGCGCTTCGATTTGGAATATGTGGGCGAGGACGGTCAGAAGCACCGCCCCGTCATGATTCACCGCGTGGTGTTGGGCTCCATCGAGCGGTTCATCGGCGTCATCACCGAGCATTTTGCCGGCGCGTTCCCCACTTGGCTCAACCCCGTCCAGGTCAAGGTTCTGCCCATCACCGACCGGGCCGCCGCCTATGCCGACCAAGTGGCCAAAGGACTGGACGCGGCCGGCTTCCGGGTGGAGGTGGACCACCGCAACGAGAAGATCGGCAAGAAGATCCGCGAGGCCCAGCTGGAGAAAATCCCCTATATGCTGGTGGTCGGGGATAAGGAGGCTGAGGAGGGTACCGTCTCGGTCCGTCACCGCGCCGAGGGCGACCTGGGCAGCATGTCCCGGGACGACTTCGCCTCCATGCTCCGCCAGGTGGTGGATACCAAAGCCAAAAAATAATATCTGCATCATTTTAAAATCCGCCGGGAGAGTATCTCCCGGCGGATTTTTTTTGGAGTTTCGGACATTCTTTCCGCAGCAGCGCACAGCCGGGACAATTCCTTACCCTCAAACTTAATCGACTCATTTCTATTGAAAGCGCCCGCTCCAAGTCTCATGTCCCTGGGGCGGGCGCTTTTCATTTGAGGCGCATTTACTTGTGCGCCTGATCGCTTTCTTCTTCCATGATTTTCACCCGGATCTCCAGCACCCGCCGGTGCTCCACACGAGTAACGGTGACATCCAGCCCCTCGGCCCGGAAGTGGTCCCCCTCTTCCGGCACCCGGCCCACCTGCTCCATAACCCAGCCGGAGACGGTGGCGGCGCCGCAGGTGCCTTTTACCTGAAACAGATCGTACATGTCGTCAAGATCGGCCGAGCAGGCAATGAGATAACTGCCGTCGCTCTGCTTTTGAAAGGTCTCGATGACCTCATCATGCTCATCCCAGATTTCACCCACCAGCTCTTCCAGGATATCTTCCAAAGTCGCGATGCCCTCGGTACCGCCGTACTCGTCCACCACCACGGCCATGTGGGCCTTATTTTTCTGTAAAATACGCAACAGTTTAGAAATCTTGGTGTTGCCTGTGGTATAGAACACCGGGGACTTCAGATTCTTCACCATGGTCTCCCCCCGGTAGCGGCCGGCATAAAAGTCCTTCTCATGGATCACCCCTACGATGTTATCAATGGTATCGTGGTAAATGGGGATGCGGGAGTATCCGCTTTCCACAAAGAGGGCGGCCACCTCCTCCATCGTGCTGTTCTCTTCGGCGGCCAGCAAATCCACCCGGGGGGTAAGGATCTCCGCCACCTCCATGTCGTTAAACTCAATGGCGTTGCGGATCAAGTCGCTCTCGTGCTCGTCCAGTCCGCCCTCAGTCTCCGCCTGATCCACCATGCCCACCAATTCCTCTTCCGTAATGCCGTCGTCCGTTTTGTTTCGGAACACACGGCTGAGCAGGCGCTTCCACTGGGTAAATAAAAGGTTGACCGGGGTCAAAACCACCATCAGCAAACTCAGCAGCGGGGTAGCAAACATGGCCCAGCTTTCCGGATTCTCTTTGGCCAGACTTTTGGGGGATACTTCTCCAAACAGCAGGATAATGACCGTCAGAGTGATTGTGGCCACGGTCGGGCCGTACTGTTGAAACCACTTGGTACACAACACGGTGGCCACGGTAGTGGCCGTGATGTTCACAATATTGTTGCCGATCAGAATGGTGGACAACAGCTTATTATACTCCTCCGCCAGTTTCAGGGTCTTGGCGGCCCGGACAGTTCCGGCATCGGCCCGGGTACGGAGACGAATACGGTTTAATGAGGTAAAGGCGGTCTCGGTGGCGGAGAAATAGGCGGACATCGCCACCAGGACAATCAGGACGACGATCATGCCAAGATCGGCACTGTCAAGTTCCATTGTAGAACGATCAACTCTGCTTTCTTGAAAATTTTTTCTAAATAATGTTAATTCCTGTGTGTTTGCATTGGAGTATATCATACCCACATTGGGATTGCAATGGATTTTCAGCGGGCATTTCAGAACAAAATCAATATTTTCCCCCTTTCATCACGTATTTTACTGGATCTTCATAGAAAAAATCCAAAAAAACCTATTGACGCATCCCGCCGGGTTGTGTTATAGTGACTTCACCTGTAAAAGGGGCTTTTTTGTCGTGCGCATTCTTGCGGTGTTTGCCGTGCGACCCCCTTCTCCACGTTTTTGATGGGTACAGGGAGGCAATTTGCCGGATCCTACCGCAGCGTTGACGCTGTCACTGCGTCTTTTTTGCCGCTGGATCCGGCTGTATGAGCTGGATCCGGCGTTTTGCTTTTCTGGGCGGCGTCCGCACATGGCTCAACTTATGCAGTCCCCCCAAGGGGAGACTGCCACATCAAAAGGAGGTGCCGAACAAATGGCAAGCAAGGCCGGCGCGCGCATCAAGATCACCCTGCGGTGCTCTGAGTGCAAACAGAGAAACTACAACACCATGAAGAACAAGAAGAATACCCCTGACCGCCTGGAGCTGAACAAGTATTGCCCCTTCTGCAAAAAGCACACTGTCCACAATGAGACGAAGTAATCGCGTCTCCCAGGATGAAAGGAAAGAAGGGTAACGCAAATGGCTGAGAACGAAAAGCTGGAACAGGCCGCCCAGGCCAGTTCCGACAAGGCCGATAAGGCCAAAAAGGACAAGAAGACCGGCAAGCCCAGCATCTTCTCCCGCGCTAAAAAGTGGCTTAAGGAGATGAGAAGCGAGCTGAAGAAGGTCCAGTGGCCCACCCGCAGTCAAACCGTCAACAACACCGTGATCGTCATCGTCTGCGTCGTCGTGGTTGGCATCTTTATCTGGATTTTTGACTTTATCGCCGGCAGCGCCATCGATGTCCTCCTCACCCTTTTGAGGTAAGCGGAATGACGGACAATGCGAATTGGTACGTGGTACACACCTATTCCGGATACGAGAATACGGTAAAGGCCACCATCGAAAAGTATGTCGAAAACCGCAACATGGGGGACTTGATCCACGAGATCAGTATCCCCATGGAAACCGTGACCGAGATCACGGACAACGGCCCCAAGGACGTGGAGCGCAAGGTTTTTCCCGGCTACGTGCTGGTCAAAATGGTCATGAACGACGAGACCTGGCACGTTGTGCGCAATATCCGCGGCGTCACGGGCTTCCTGGGTGAGGGCAACAAGGCCATTCCCCTGTCCGACGCCGACGTGGCCGCCTTGGGCGTGGAAAAGCGCGAAGTTGTGGTCAGCTATCAGGAGGGCGACAGCGTCCGGATTACCGACGGCGCTTTGGAGTCTTTCCTGGGTACGGTAGAGGAGATCGACCTGGAACGCAGCAAGGTCCGCGTGGTGGTGTCCATGTTCGGACGCGAGACCCCCGTGGAGCTGGATCTGGATCAGGTGGAGCTCGCCAATCCCTAAAGACCACTGAATGTCTCTTTTGCGGCACGGAGCCGCAGCAACGTGGGAGGGACGGCAGTTTCGTCCCGCCAGTGGGCCATTGGCCCGACACAACCACATTTTTTCTAATGGAGGTGCTCTTTCGTGGCACAAAAAGTAACTGGATATGTAAAACTTCAGATCCCCGCCGGCAAGGCGACTCCCGCCCCCCCTGTTGGCCCCGCTCTGGGCCAGCATGGCGTGAACATTGCCGCTTTTACCAAGGAGTTCAACGAGCGTACTAAGAACGACGTGGGCCTGATTATTCCCGTCGTCATCACCGTGTACTCCGACCGCTCTTTTACCTTTATCACCAAAACCCCTCCTGCCGCCGTCCTCATCAAAAAGGCCTGCAGCATCGAGTCCGGTTCCGGTGTGCCCAACAAGACCAAGGTGGCCACCATCAGTAAGGAAGACGTCCGCAAGATCGCCGAGCTTAAAATGCCCGACTTGAATGCTGCCAACGTCGAGGCCGCCATGAGTATGATCGCCGGCACTGCCCGCTCCATGGGCGTCGTCGTGGGCGAGTAAGGAGGGAGCAAGAGAATGTTTAGAGGCAAGAAATATCAGGACAGCGCCAAGAAAATTGACAAGAATGCCCTGTATGATACCAACGAGGCCATGGGCCTGGTCGTAGAAACCGCCACTGCCAAATTTGACGAGACCGTCGAGCTCCATGTAAAGCTGGGTGTAGACTCCCGCCACGCCGACCAGCAGGTCCGCGGCGCCATCGTCCTGCCCCACGGCACCGGCAAGACCCAGCGTGTACTGGTCTTCGCCAAGGCCGCCAAGGCCGACGAGGCCAAGGCCGCCGGCGCCGACTTTGTGGGTGAGATGGACCTGGTGGAGAAGATCCAGAAGGAAAACTGGTTCGATTTCGATGTCGTGGTCGCCACCCCTGACATGATGGGTGTTGTGGGCCGTCTGGGTAAGGTTTTGGGCCCCAAGGGTCTGATGCCCTCCCCCAAGGCCGGCACCGTCACCATGGATGTGACCAAGGCCATCAACGAGATCAAAGCCGGTAAGGTGGAGTATCGTCTGGACAAGACCAATATCATCCACTGCCCCATCGGCAAGGTGTCCTTCGGCTCCGAGAAGCTGGCTGAGAACTTCAGCGCCATCATGGGCGCCATCATCAAGGCCAAGCCCGCCGCCGCCAAGGGCCAGTATATCAAGAGCTGCACCGTGGCCTCTACCATGGGCCCCGGCATTAAGGTCAACGGCGCCAAGCTGGCCTAAGAAGCGCCCGAGCCGTCGCGAGCAGCGGGCTAAGACGGGAGCGCAGCCAGGAGCCCAAGAAGGCCCGAAGGGCCGGATGGGTCACGGCGGAGTCGTACGGCTTAGATCCGCGTCGCGCGCAGGCGAGGCGTGACCAAGAAGCGCCGAATTCTCATTTTGTTATCGTTCCCGGACAGATTTTGCTTGACAAAACCTGTCCGGGATGATAAACTTCCTTTTGCGTTCAAAGACAGCAGGGTTCCGGTTCGTCCGGAAGTAAGTCCTGCCGAGAGTGCTCTCAAAAGAATACTTTTGATTGTACGATCCTCCTGTCCTTTGACGCGGAGGATTTTTGTTATGCTTTGCATAGCAAACCATAAGGTGTGTTAATTTCTCGCCTCTCCAGGCAACCGAAATTGACGCACAAACGTTTCGTGTGCCTCCGGCCTCTCGCGGTCCGCGTTGGGAGCTTCGAGCGCGCATGAAAGTATAATTTGTTGGAGGTGAATCCAAAAAATGCCTAACGCAAAGGTTCTTTCCGAAAAGCAAGCCATCGTGGCCGCTCTGACCGAACAGTTGAAGAATGCGAACAGTGGCGTACTGGTGGACTACAAGGGGATCACCGTGGCCGAGGACACCGCTCTGCGTACCGAGCTGCGTCAAAACGACGTCCAGTACGGAGTGGTTAAGAACACCCTGACCCGCTTCGCGATGAACAACGTCGGCCTGAATGAGCTCGATGACGTCCTGAACGGCACCACTTCTCTGGCTACCAGCTCCAGCGACCCCATTGCCCCCATGCGTGTCGTCAACAAGTTTGTCAAACAGCTCAACGGCAAGTTTGTCATCAAGGGCGGCTTTATGGACGGCAAAGTCCTGTCTCTGGAAGAGATTACCGCTCTGGCGGAGCTGCCTTCCAAGGACGTCCTGCTGGCCCAGACTCTGGGTATGATGCTGGCCCCGATTACCAGCTTGGCGATCGTCCTGAAAGCCATCGCCGAAAAGGATGGCGAAGTCCCCTCTGCCGAAGAGGTCCCTGCTGCCGAATAAGTTCGGCCAATCGCTCCCGTCGGGAGCAATCCCATATTTTTGATTTTAAATCAAACCATTTTTAGGAGGTATTTCATCATGGCTAGTGAGAAGATTACCGCTCTCATTGAGGAAGTAAAGGCCCTGACCGTTCTGGAGCTGTCCGAGCTGGTTAAGGCTCTGGAGGAAGAGTTCGGCGTGTCCGCCGCCGCTATGGCTGCCCCCGCCGGCGCCGGCGCCGCTGCTGAGGCTGTCGAGGAGAAGACCGAGTTTGACGTGATCCTGGCCGGTTTCGACGCCGCTGCTAAGATTAAGGTCATCAAGGCCGTTCGCGAGATCACCGGTCTGGGCCTGGCCGAGGCCAAGGGTATGGTCGAGGCAGCTCCCAAGGCTCTGAAGGAGGCCGTGTCCAAGGACGAGGCCGAGTCCCTGAAGGCCAAGTTGGAAGAGGCCGGCGCCAAGGTCGAGCTGAAGTAAATCTGACTGCTGAAAAAAAGACTGCCTGTTTCAGGCAGTCTTTTTTTCGCGAAACCGGATGGAAGGGAACCCGAACCCTTTGACTCGAAGGTTTTTTGACAAGCAAAACAGGCTGCCTATTTTTGGCAGCCTGTTTCTTTCTTTATACAGATCAGATCCCGCTCACTGAATGCGGTTGGCCCCAATCTTCCTGTTATAGCAGCAGAGAGATCATCGGGATGGTCACAATGCACAGCAGGCTGGACAAGAAAACCGCCCGAGCCCCTAACTCCGTGCAGCCGTTGTACTGCTCCCCCATGGCCACCGACACCGCCGCGCTGGGCATGGACATGATGATCAGGGTAACTCCAAGCACCAGCGGGTTGGACACGGGCAGCAGCCGAAGCAGGGCCCAAGTAAGGATGGGAAACACAAGCAGTCGGACAAACGAGGCAGTGATCGCGTCCCGATCAAAAATCACGTCGGACAGGCGGCTTTCAGCCAGATTCATCCCCGTGATTAGCATAGACAAAGGCGTTGTGACGTTGGCCAGGTGCTGAATCGGCGTAAACACCGCGGCAGGCACCGGTATCTGGAAACAGTAAAACAGCAGGCTAAGCACAATCGTGAAGTTGATGACACTAAACATCACCTTGCTCCAAGAGACCTGAGGGGCCTGTCCGCCTTCCGGCTGATCCAAAGCTACCATTTTGGCCCCCAGGGTGTAAATCAGCAGGTTAAACGAAATTCCAAGAATCACCGCCAGCGCCAGCCCCTCATCGCCAAAGATAGCATAGGCCACTGGAAATCCCATGAACCCGTTGTTGCAAAAAGTACAGCACTCCATCCACATGCCCCGCCGCCCTTTTGGCACCCGGAAGAGGCGGGACAACAGCCAGGACAGACCGGCATATCCCAAGAAGAATCCAAATCCAATGAAAAAAATCACCACAGCATCTCGGAAAAATCCCATGTCAAAGGGCCGGATCATGGAAGAAAAAATGCTGGCCGGCAGAGTGACCTTCATCAGCAGGGCCGTCATAGATCCGGACGCCGAAGCAGGGATCAGGTTCACCCGCACCAATAAAAATCCGACCCCGATCAGAGAAAACAGTCCGATCAGATTGGAGAATAAAAGGGAGAAGGAGAGATTCGTAGTCGACACCTCTTTCCAAACTGCGTTTGGTCAGCTTTGCAATGATAATCCGTACGGAATAAATCCGCGAACCGTGACAGCCTAGGCTGTCAGACAAAAATGCTTTGCAAAGGGTTTACCGCGCTTAGGGCAAACTGCTTGCACTGAAATAACCGGCTGATCAAAAAACGGTCGTGCGTACGGATTGTTGACAATGACTGAATCCCGGGAAACCGAAAAAAAGGGGCTGTTTTCCTGGGATTGTGCGGCAATCGCCGCGGGAATAAACCGCACTTCGCGGTTGATGCAGCGGACATTATTATAGCAGAAAACGCGGAGGCTGTCATCAAAATCTGACAAAAACCGCCGACAAACATGTCGGCGGTTTTTCAGTCGGTCAAGTATGCCTCAGCGGTTCTGAAAGGCCCCTATTTTCTCTTTGTTCAAAAACGCCTTCATGGCATTTTTCTGGTCTTCGGTGGCAAAGCACAGCCCGAAGGCCTCGCTCTCGTAGGCCACGCCCGTGGCCATATCGGCCTGAAGCCCCCGCCGAACGGCCGCTTTCGACTGACGAACGGCCACCTGGGCATTGGCGGCGATGGCGTTGGCCAACGCCATTGCCTTGTCCATCAGTTCCTCCGGGGCATACACATGGCTGACCAGTCCCATCTCCTTGGCCTCGGCGGCGCCAATGTTCCGGGCCGTAAAAATCAGCTCCATGGCGTTGGCCGCGCCCACAATGCGGGGCATGCGCTGGGTCCCACCAAAACCCGGGGTGATGCCCAAGCCAACCTCCGGCTGGCCGAACTTCGCCTTTTCACTAGCCACCCGGATATCACAAGCCATGGCCAGCTCACATCCGCCGCCCAGCGCAAATCCGTTGACCGCGGCAATGGTTGGCTTTGTCAAATTCTCCAGCTTTAAAAAGACCTGGTTGCCCAGAACTCCGAATTTCTTCGCTTCAGCGGCAGTCAGCGTGGACATCTGGCCGATGTCGGCCCCGGCCACAAAGGAGCGCCCTGCTCCGGTAATGATCGCCACCAGAATCTCGTCGCTGTTCTCCACCTGATCCAACACGGAATCCAGATCTCGAAGTACCTGATCATTCAGTGCGTTGAGCGCCTCCGGCCGATTCATCGTGATTACCCCAATGGGTCCCTTCTGCTCCAGCGTTACAAAAGCCATGTATAAATCCTCCTTTGTTGTTCACGTCCGCTTCCGTACAGACGGTTTCCTCTCTTGGTGCTGCCTATTATAATACGTACGGAATCAATCCGCAACCCTTGAACGCCAAGACATTCAAGGGAAAACAGCTTTGTTGGACGCATGACCGAATCACAAATTTATCGATCTTATTATATACCAAACAGATGGATGGGAGCAAGCGGAAAAATGCCCGTTTCCCGTCCCTTCCCGTTGGCATCCCGTCCTTTCCAAATGAAATGCGGCCCCAGCGCTCCGGCTCTCTACCTGCTCTCTTAAAAAGCGCGCGGCATTTTACCCGCACTCCATGCGCCACCCCGCTTTGAACCGGCCCTCGGAGCAGACTTACAGCAGCCGTGCCAAACGTGCAGAGGGCATGGAGAACGAGCCGCCGGAGCAAATTTCCTCCGTGGCAGATGTTGCGCTGATCCCTTGGGCGCACAGGAAACCTCTATGCTCATCCGCAGAACAAGTACCGGGCTTCGTGGCCCAAGCCAACATACTCCCCCCTCTTTTGGAATAAAGTAATGGGAGAGGGGGGATCCTATTGGGCGAAAAGGTCTTATCTGCCGGCAAAGGCGCTCTGCTGCTCACCGCTTTGGGCACGGTGTCCCAATTGCTTGGCTTTGGATACCGGGTTATTTTGTCCCGTCTGGTTGGTGCCGAGGTTATGGGCCTGTACCAACTGGTCATGCCGGTATATTCTGTGCTGCTGTCGATCACCGCCGTTGGGCTGACTGCTGCAATCTCGAACTTAACCTCTCAGTACTTAGCCTTGAATAACAGCAGGGGCATGGTCCAGATCTTGTCCACCTGTCTGCGATTTTTCTTTCTGCTGCTGTTTCCAGTTGGCGTAATCGTAATTTTAAATTCGGACGCCATCTCCGTCACATTTTTGGGAGACGCCCGTACCCAGCTAGGCCTTATCCTGCTGATCCCCTGTGTGGCCTTAACCGGAGTGGAAAACTTTCACAAGCACTTTTTCTATGGATCGGGGTTGGTAGGCCCTCCCGCCATTGTGGATCTGCTGGAACAGTTTATCCGGGCAACAGCGGTGTTGGGGCTGTTGGTCTTCTTTCTCCCACAATACCCGGAACGGGTGGTTGGGTTAATCATTACCGGTATGGTGGTTTGCGAAGTATTTTCGGCTTTGACGTTGGCGGTGCTGTACCGCCGCCGCCTCAAGCGAATCGGGCTGGCCGGCCCGGGCGAACGGGGCCCCATCCGCCGGAGGCGTGTGGCCGCGATTGCCCTGCCAGTGGGTGCAAACGCCTTGCTCGGCAATTTGATCGCATCGGCCAACGCGACTTTAATTCCGCAAAAGTTAGTGGAAGGGGGGATGGATCGGGGAAGTGCCATCTCTCAGCTCGGCGTTGTGTGCGGAATGACCCTGCCTATGCTGGCGCTGCCCACCGTTTTCCTTGGGGCGCTGAATCTGGTGTTGGTTCCCCGCTTGGCCCGGGCCTCCGCGCTTGGATGGCCCGGAGAGGTGCGCCGGCTGTCTGCCCGCGCACTGGCAGCTGTGTCTGTACTCACGCTGCCCTCCATGTCTCTCATGGTGGTGCTTGGACCGGATTTAGGCCGTGTTCTCTTTGCCCAGGACGGGGTGGGACAATATTTGTTCCCTCTGGCCATCACAATGGCGTTGAGCTGCTATTGCTCTGTTTTGGGCGCAGTGCTCAATGGTGTGGGCCACCAAAAGGAAGTAGCCGCCGTCTCCCTGCTGGGAGGCAGCGTCCAGTTGGCGCTTACTCTGGCCCTGGTTCCGCTGCCTGGAATCGGGATGGGAGGATATGTCGCAGGAGCATTGATTTCCACCTTGCTTGAGGTAGCGCTTTGTCTGTTTCTGGTAGTTCGATATACCTCTTTAAAGCTTCAGCCCTTTCAGTTGCTCGCCGCCCCAGGTCTGGCTTCTTTGTTGTCCGCCTTAACCACCAATCTGCTGTTTCGCTATTTGAAGGACAGCGGCCTGGATCTTCTGATTGCCGGCCTGGCCTCTCTGCTGTTTGCTTTGGTGCTTTATCTGGCCGCCCTGCACACCCAGGGAGTGCATCTGAGGGAGGTTTTGCGAATCAACTGGTAACGCTGCACCAAGCCAGAATGCGGCCATTTCAGGCAGCAAAAAAGCGCCCGTTCAGGGGCGCCTATCATCCGATTTCAATTTTGTGGCGATAATATTTGTTCAGAGAGAGTCAAACAGCACACCGGTTCGGATTTTATCAAAAAGAAATGACCCTTGACTGCCCGTTTCGTAATCCGTTGCAGTCAAGGGTCATTTCTGTTCACTCTTGTTATCTAACATCATTTTGGTTACCTCTCTTTCTATCAAATAGCCACATACCACATCTTTGCTTTGCTTTCCCGGAACATGCTCTCAACCTGTTTGCTGCCCGCTGTTGCGGTGCTCACCTCATACGTGAGGTTCCGAATGTCGGAAAGTTCCTTCTCGCTTGCTCTTGTGTGGTACGCGCGTACCCTGTGCCGAACTGCTTGGTCAATCGGATGTGGTGCTTGAACTCTCCTTTCCTGGGTCAGGTTTCCTTGCGTTTCGCTGAGGCTCCTTTCCTTCGGCCAAGGACCCTGCTTTGGTGCCGCACCATATTTTCGATCTTGCACGCTTTGGCTTTTTTTGCATATGACCTTGCATTCTGACGTCAGGTGCTGGGGCTCTTATTGATACATTGGACTCATCCTTTCTGGCTATAATGTACCATGAACGCCCATGATTGTCAAGTCGTTTTTGTTGAAATATTTAATTTTTTATTTTTTGGCTTGCAAGCTAAATTTTGAAATGTTTCATATTTTGTATCTTTAAAGCAAACGGCCCCCGGCATTTTACCAGGGGCCGCAGCTCATCAAAAAAAGTCTCAGTGTACAAATGGTTCGTCGGCGGCGGACCATCTGTGCGCGCGGTAAGCTGACAAAGTTTCTTTGTCGCTTTGTCGACAGTCTCAGGCCCCCGGCATTTTATCCGAAGGCCTACCTGTTTGCCCTGATCGTTCCTTTGGAGTCGGGTCTCCCGCCAGCTCCCGCAGGTAGAGGTAATAGGGCACCAGAAACCGAAACCCCTCCAACACCTGATCAGCCAGCTGGGGCGTGAAAAAAGTCCCCTCACAGTTATGATCGCTGGACAGGCTGATCTGCCTTCGATTATACCAAGGATACAGCAGCGGCCCCGGATCGCCCTTTGGCCGCTTGTACTCCTGCCCCTCCAGCACAAACTCCCCTCTCCGTTCCAGCGTTCGGACCAGCTTTTCCAGCTGCTCCGGATCCCGGTCAATGCGCTCACGCAGTTTGGCCATGGTCAGTGGAGTCGGGTCGTAACATCCCATACCGTAGCTGTAATACTCGGGGGCAATCTCAAAATAAAAGCAGGGCATGACGCTCTCCCGCTCCCCGGGAAGGCGGAGACTAAACCACAGGTGCTCCTTATAGGGCCCTCGTCCAAAGAGTCGCCGGGCATCCCGATAAATCCGACTCACCTTTCGTTCCAGGCCCAGCTCGGGGTACTCCTCTTCCATGGTTCGGCTCACCTGCGCGGCCAATTCTCTCATCGGGCCGTCTACCAAAGTCAGGAACTCCTCTTTATGGGCCTGGAACCAGCTGCGCTCATTGTGGAATCGAATGCCCCAGAGAAAATCCACCGTCCCCTGGGAAAATCCTTGAAACATTCCGCTCTCCTCTTTCTGGTGTTTGCCTTCGGCCATAGTCTACTCCTCCAGGACATTCCCTTCACCGGAGTCGCCGTTCTCCTCTGTCCCGGCAGAGGCCGAATCGGTCTCTCCGGGCTGCGGTTCCGCACCGGAGTCCGTACTCTCCTCTGTCCCGGTATCCAGATCAGTATCCGACCCGTCCGTCTGTTCTTGGGGTTCCGAATCAACGGATGTGCCGGTATCTTCCCCCGTCTCGGCGCTGGGCGTGGGCGGCACGCCGTCAACCCAAGTGCTGGGATCTCCGTCCAATGGGTTATAGTGGTACAGGTAGGGCCGCATATCGTACTTGCTCTCCCCCATATCCTGTTTCTCCACCAGGGTCCCGTCCTTTTCATAAATGTAACGGTAGGTATGCGCCTTCCGGCCGGTGTATGCGTTTTGCTTTTCGTCCAGCACCAGGGTCCCCTGGGGAACGGTATCGTCGGCTACGTACTGTTTGGTGGGCGTTACCCAGTCGAATTGGGTCCGTTCCGGAACTCCGTATCGCCCATCCACGTTGGTGCCATACAGCTCTACGGTAAGATAGCGCTTTCCTGCCTTATCATAGCACTCGGTCACAAGTTTCACGGGATACTCGGTATTGTTTTTGAACCGAAAGTCCAGAGAACCATAAAAAACCGTTGCGTCCATACCGTCCGGAACGTAACCCACGGCAAATTTGTGGTCGTGGCGCTCCACTACCTCCAGCGTGGTGTGGAGCACCGCATAATAGATGGTGGAAGAGGTTTGACAGATTCCGCCTCCCACGTCGTCTTCCGACTTCCCCCCCAAATAAATGGGAGCAGGGAGATAACCCTTGTCAGGGGAACGGCTTCCGGTGGTACCGTTGTACGAAAACTCCTCCCCCGGCAGCAGAACCACTCCGTCGCAGGCCGCAGCAGACAGTTTTACGTTGTTCTTTCGGTTGGCAGTACCTCCCACAACGCTGGTCCCCTGCCCCAGCAGATCCCGGAACAGCTTGGCCTCCAGGCTCTCCTTTGTCTCCTTGGGCTGTGTCAGCTTTAGCGGGATCGTAAAGGTTTCCCCCTCTTGGGCGGCATCGAAGGCCGCCTGCGCGGCGGCTACGTCAAAATCCACACCCAGCACCGCTTCGGTGATTTCGTAGGTCTCCGGGTCCATATGGGCATCCTGGACCTCGGCGTACAGCTGGCTGTGTATGGCATCAAATTCAGGGTTTTTCGGCGGCTGCTCCACCGTTTTCAGCTGGACGATTCCCGACTCCCCGTCCAGAAGTTTGGAAAATGCCTCCACCGTGGCCGCCGCAGCGGCCTCACGGTCCACCGCCCGGTGCGTGCGGCCCTTGGTCATTGTCAAGGTACCCTCACCGGTGTCGGCCACATAGTCATTTTCGTCTTCCAAGGTACCAATGGCACCGTCCACAGTCTGGAGCTGACGGTCCAGTTCCGCTTGCCCTTCCTTGCTCAGCACCACTTGGTAAATGGACAGATCTTGGGACGAGCCAAGCAGGTGGCTGATATATTGTGCCCCGGCGGCAAAAAAGTTCTCCCGCCCCACCGACATGGCCGCCTGAGCACAGGCCACCGCATCCACCTGAAAATACTCCCCGCCCAGATAGCCGACATAGTCCTCGCACCTCAGCTCCACAGCCTTGTCCAGATCCGCCTGCTTCTCCGAATCAAATTCCTGCCCGATGGTCTGTTCCGCCTGGGCTGCCGTACTACCGGATACGTTCAGACCGGCAATGGATACGTTGGGCAAAATGGCATCCTGCTGTCTGACCCAGGTGCACAGCCCCAGATAGACAGCCACTGCCGCCACGACAATTACACCGGCAATCACCAGCCTCTTTCTGCCTCTCCCGGGCATTTTTTCCATGCGTTGATCTTCCATATTATCCCTCCAGACCGGCCCTAAAGCAGGTCGGTTTGCATTCCCTCTCGCAAAAAAGGCCTCGGCTCTACCCGGTCGTGTTTCTTTGGTTTCCTCCTAAAGCGAAAGCAAAGGTCCCGGATGCAGCCGACAATAAGGGTATTATATCATTTAAAAGTCTCGTATATCAACTACAGAACAGTTACAACCGGTTGCTTTTGATGCCGAAAAAAAGCTTTAAACGTTTCTTTACTCTTTTCTTGTCCCGCATTATAATATGAAAGATAAGAGCGTCATCTTTTATTTATACGAAATTTTAAGAAAAAATAAATTTTATTTTGAACCCGATCTGTTATGATAGAACGGTAAGCATTCTTTCCGGAGGGTCGACTATGTCTTATAATCAAAACAAAACGAAACAGAGCGATTTCTCCTCCTGGATCTTCCCCATCCTGATGCTGGTGTTTTTTCCGCCTCTCGGCGTCCTTCTGGTGGTGTTGAAGCTTTTGGGTGGAAGCAGGCGAGGCGGCATCAGCGGCCGCCATCCCTACTACGTTCAGAAGGAAGGGCAGGGCCCCATGGGCGCCCGCACAACTGCCGGAGCTCCTTCGGTAGAAACCGGAGCGCCGTCTGCCGCCCAGCATCAGGAAAGACAGAAGATGCCTCAGGATCAGATGGACGCACTGGCGGCCAAAGGTAAAAAACTGACGACCATTGGTGGGATTCTCACCGCAACGTTTGGTTTTGTCATCCTGACCAGCCTGGGCAGCACCGTCAATTTGCTGTTTCAAGGGGAATTCCAGCTGTTTTTAAGCGATCTGGCCGGTTTAATCCCGATCTTTTGCTTCCTGGGTGGAGGTCTTGGCTGTCTTTGGGCCGGAGTCCGGAAGCGTAAGCAGATCCGGCGCTACCGCAGCTATCTGGCGATGATTGGCCGCCGTCAGTCCATTGCCATCTCCTCAATGGCCTCCGCCACCGGTCTGCATGCCGGCAAGGTGCGGGAGGATCTGGAAGATATGTTGAACAACGGGCTGTTCCCCGCCGGTTTCCTGGATTATGGCGGCGATGTGCTCATTTTGTCTGATGAGGGACTTAGCCAGGAGCGGACGAAACCAGCTCAGGAAGAATACCACGCTTCCCCCACTCCTCATGAAACGGAAAACGCAATTCTCTCCGAGATTCGATCGGTCAATGACGCCGTGTCGAACGAGAAGCTGTCCGCCCAGATCGACCGGATTGGGATCATCACCGCCAAAATTCTTGAGTATCAGAAAAACCGGCCGGAGGCGGCCCCTCAGCTCCACAGCTTTTTGAGCTATTACCTGCCCACCACCCTAAAAATTCTGAGGGCCTATGGCCAGCTGGAGGCCCAGGAAGTCTCAGGAGAAAACATCAACGCCGCCATGGTGCGGATCGAGGGGATGATGGATAAGGTGGTAGAGGGATTTGAGAAGCAGCTGGACCAGCTGTTCCAGGGAGATGCCATGGACATCACCACGGATGTGGAGGTGTTGGAGCGGATGCTGGCTAAGGACGGTCTGTCTTCCAGCCAAGGTCTGACCCTGGGGCTGTAGTCTCTTCGCAAGCCACAACAACAAACAGCCCGGACACTTACGTGCCCGGGCTGTTTTCCGATTATTTCCGGCGATACGTTGCGTAATGAAACAAAACACCATCGTGCTCCAGCGGCTCCGATTCCTCCGCCAGTACCCAATCTGGATCTTCGTCCAAATTAGGGAACCAACAGTCGGCCGGATAGGCCCGATGGATTTTCGTTACATAAGCGGCTTTACACCGGTCCAACAGACAGCGGTATACCGATTCCCCGCCGATCACAAAGGCATCCTCCGAAACCCGGGGCAGCAAAGCCTCCAGATTCGGATACACCTCCGCCCCCTCTGGTACAAACTCCGGATTCCGGGATAAAATCAAATTTCGGCGGCCCTTTAGGGGCCGTCCTCCCGGAAAGGTCGCCAGCGTCTTGCGGCCCAAAATCAACGGATGTCCCGTAGTCAGGGCCTTGAACCGCTTCAGGTCCTCCGGGATGTAAATCAGCTGATCCCCACCCTTTCCAATGGCCCAATTTTGGTCCACCGCTACAATCAGATTCATACTATCCCCTCTTCTCTCACACCGCCACCGGGATCTTCTGGTCCAGGGGGTGGGCCTGGTAGCCCTCCAGCCGGACGCTGGCCGGGGTAAAGGCATAAAAATCGGTGACCGTGGGATCCAGGTGGAATTTGGGTGCGTCGTAGGGCACCCGGGCAATCAGCTCCTCCACCACGGGGACATGCCGGTCATAGATATGCGCGTCGGCGATGACGTGAACCAGTTCTCCCGCCTCCAATCCGGACACTTGAGCAACCATGTGAAGCAGGACGGCGTACTGCATCACGTTCCAGCCGTTGGCCGTGAGCATGTCCTGGGAGCGCTGGTTCAGAATGCCGTTGAGCGTGTTTCCCGACACGTTAAAGGTCATGGAGTAGGCACAGGGATACAGCGCCATCTCGCTCAGGTCGTGGTGGTTATACAAGCTGGTGAGAATGCGGCGGGAGCCCGGATCATGTTTCAAATCCCACAGCACCTTGTCCACCTGGTCCATGTCCCCCTGGGGGTAGTGGTGCTTGACCCCAAGCTGATAGCCATAGGCCTTTCCGATGGAGCCGGCTTCGTCGGCCCAGGCGTCCCACACATGGCTGTTCAGGTCACGGACGTTGTTGGACTTTTTCTGCCAGATCCAAAGCAGCTCGTCCACCGCCGACTTTAAAAACTGCTTCCGGACGGTGAGAATGGGAAACTCCCGACGAAGGTCATAGCGGTTCACCACGCCGAACAGCTTCACCGTGTGGGCCGGAGCGCCGTCTTCCCATCGGGGGCGGACTGGGCGGTCGGTGTCCCACCCCCCTTTTGACAGGATATCCCTGCAGTTTTGAATGAAAATTTGGTCTGCGTAGCTCATGAGGCGGCTCCTCCTGCTGTCGTGAATTCGGCAGATATGCGTTGGAAATTATCTTATCACAGGGCGGCTCAAAAAGCAACGAGGCAGGCCATTCTCTTTTCCCTTTTGGATTGAATGCCCGTATTTGATGTGATAGAATCAATCCATAATCCTTTGCGGCAATTGAAAGGAGCCCTCCATGGACAAGCATCGAACCGCAATTCGTACCACATTTTGGACCGTTCTGGTCCTAGGCAGTGCCCTGCTCGGGGTTGGTCTGGCGGCCTGGGATTTGGACAGCCACACAAAAAAATTTATGATTGGCGGCTGGCTGCTGCTGATGGTACTGGCTGTCATTGCCATTGACCTTTTGTGGTATCGGGAACTGGGAAAAAAGGTGGAGGCCCTGCGTCCTGTTTTGACGGAGGACCCGGGCCGCTATATTCAAGAGATCCGCGCCCTGTTGGAAGGGAAACGATCCCCCCAGCTCCGCAGCGTTCTGCTGGTCAATCTCAGTGCGGCCTACCAGGAAAAGGAAGATTACCAAACCGCACGGGATCTGCTTCTTTCGGTCAACCCAAAAAAATTGGCTGGCATCAACCGTGCCGTCTACTGGGCGGACCTAGCTCTGGCCTATTTTCACCTGGGGGAAGATGCCCAGGCGCTGGAAATTCTGGCGGCGCAGGAGTCCAGCTTCTCCAAGCTGACGGAGACCTCCGTTCTGGGCAGCCTGCTGGCCATTCTGTCTGTATTCCAAAAATTGGCGTTGGGGGACAGGGCCGGAGCAAAACATCGTTTGGATGAGGTCCGTCCGCGCTGGGAGGAGGCGCACAACGCCAGAGAATTCAAGGATTTAGCGCGCCGGTGTCAGGAGACATAGCCGCCGCCCTCTGGTCTTTTTCGCCGGACCGTGTTATAATTATGTTCCCTAAATTAAGACGGAACCGGTTTCGATCCATTTGTTTACTCTGCTTTTTCCGCGCGCACGGCGGTCCGCAGATGTTCGGGGCTTTTGTGCCCCTTGGAGATTTGCGCCCGGTTACAAACTTATCCCGTTTCGGGCGTTTACGGAGGGTATTTATGTCCTGCAAAGAGGAATTTATTGAAATCTTCAAAGCCTGCATCACCCGGGAGGGGGCGGACAAGCTACTGGATTATCTGGAGCACAAAAGCGACTTTTTCACCGCCCCCGCCTCCGCCCGCTACCACGGCGCTTACGAGGGGGGCCTGTGCGAGCACAGCCTGAACGTGTATCACTGCCTGGTGGACTATCTCCAGCGGGAGCGGGTTCAGGAGCTGTACGGCCTGGAATATGGCGAGGAGAGCGTGGCCATTGTGGCCCTTCTCCACGATTTGTGCAAAATCGGCTGCTACAAAAAGGGCACCCGCAACGTGAAGGACGAGAACGGAAAGTGGCAGGCCGTGCCCTCCTACACGTTTGACGACCCACTG
>JBFWME010000015.1:0-43172 GCA_050251755.1 Lawsonibacter sp.
CTTGATGCCGCTCCACAATCTCTCTGGCGATGGACAGACCCAGTCCGGTGCCGCCCGACTGGCGGGAGCGGGCCTTGTCCACCCGGTAAAACCGATCAAAAATGCGGGAGCGATCTTCCTCCGGAATCCCGATGCCGTCGTCATCCACCACCATCCATACCCGCCCCTCTTTTTGTCCGGCGCGGATAGTAATATGGCCCCCATCCGGGGTGTATTTGATGGCGTTGGACACCACGTTCATCATCACTTGAAGGACCCGTTCCCGGTCGGCTACAATATCCGGCAGATCCTCCTCCATCTCCAGCTTCAGGGTGTGGCCGTGCCGCTGGGCTTCCATATACACGGCGCTATACAGATTCTGAATCGTCTCAGCAAAGGAAATTCGGGTCAGCTTCAGTTCGTCCCGTCCCGAGTCAAACCGGGACAAGGTCAACAGATCCTGAACGATATGGGTCATCCGGTCGCTCTCGTTCAAAATGACCCCCAGGAACTTCTTTTCCATCTCCAGCGGGATGTCACCGGCACTTTCAGTCAGCGTCTCGGCGTAAGATCGGATATTGGTCAGTGGGGTACGCAGTTCGTGAGACACATTGGCCACAAATTCCCGCTGCATCTCCTGGTTTTTGCGCTGCTGGGTGACATCGTGAATCACCACCAGAACGCCGCCCCCCTCCCTTCCACGGTCAAAGGGAGCCATGAGTAGCTGGAGAAAGCTGTCCCTCACTTTCTGTTCCCCTTCCACGTGATCCGGAACCTCCAACACCTGGTTGAGGGGCGCCACGCTCCCAAAGAGCTGGTCGTAGGACGTGTCCGGCCCGATGGGCTGGCGGAGCATCTGGGTGGCGGCAGGATTGGAGTGGATGACCTGTCCCTGGCGGGAAAAAGCGACCACACCGTCTGTCATGTGAAGGAACAGGGTGTCCAGCTTGTTGCGTTCGTTTTCCACCTGGCGCAGCGTATCCTGAAGCTGACCGGCCATGTCATTGAAGGTATCGGTCAGTACGCCGATCTCATCCCGGGATGCCACTTCAATTTTTCTGGAAAAGTCCCCCTTGGCCACCCGCATTACCCCCTCGGTCAGTCGCTGAATGGGGGTAACCATGGTCTTCGATAACAGAAAAGACAGCAAAATGGAGATGACCAAGCCAAAGAGCAAGGCCTCCATAATGAGCAAGAACATCTGGTCGGTTAGGTTATTGGCGGTGGACTTGTTATCCAGGATATAAATGATGTAAGAATCTTCCCCCCGCTGGATGGGAATCGCCACATCCATATAGTCCACTGCTAAATTGCTTTTGTCTCCCGACTCTCCCGTCTTTAGCCCGGTGGTCAGGGCAAAGGACAGGTTGTTGGTGTATTCCAGGGGACCGGTTTCCCCATCGGAGCGGCTTAAGCACACTCCGTTTCGGTCCAGAATGTACAGCTTGCGGTTGCGTCCGTCCACACCCAACTCGCCGGCGTAAGCTTTCAGCACGTCGGACATCATGGCGGCTCCGTCCTCTTCCCCCTCGGTCTTGGTCGTCAAATCGCGATACAGTCCCTGATCCTGAAATACCTCAGCAATCTGGGTGTAAAAGTCTTTCAAATAAAAGGCGGTCACGGAGTTGATCAGAAATGCCCCTACCACCGTCATCAGAGACAGGATCAGCAGGACCATGATCATAACCAGCTTCATATGCACGCTGCGCATGGGGAACACCCTCTTTCCAATCAGAGACAGTCGGGAGAAAACGGGGCAGAACGCAATCCCCCCAACTCAGCAAACCGAAGCGCGCAGGCCGTGCGCAGGGGAGCTTGGAGCGGAGTGAGGCACCAAACCGCTTTTCCACAGGGACGTGGCGCTCAGCCGGCCGGTCTTTCTCTATCCCAGAGTTTATCCCCCAAATAAGTACCCCATACCTCGCTTGGTCACAATAAACCTGGGGTTTGCAGGATCATCCTCGATTTTCTCCCGCAGGCGTCGGACCGCCACGTCCACTGCCCGCACATCTCCCACATAGCCTTCGTAGTTCCATACGTGTTCCATCAGCGCTTCCCGGGAGAAAACCTTTCCCGGCTGGGAGGCCAGAAAACAAATCAGGTCGTACTCCCGCTGAGTCAGCTCCAAAAGCCGGTCATCTTTGGAGATCGTGGCCCGCTCCCGGTCAATGGTCACCCGCCCCAGCCGAACCAGGTCATTCCCCTGAGACGAGGCCGCGCCCCCCCCCGGGAGCATGGATACCCTGCGGATATTGGCTTTTACCCGGGCCAGCAATTCCCGCATGGAAAATGGTTTCGTGATATAATCGTCCGCACCCAGTTCCAGACCCAGCACCTTGTCGGACTCCTCCTCCCGTGCGGTCAGCATCAGGATGGGAGTGGAGGCCCCCGATTCCCGCACCTTCCGGCACACGTCAAAGCCGTTCATACCGGGCAGCATTAAATCCAGTAAAATTAAATTCGGGTTCTGCTCCAGCGCCAGCTGAAGTCCCGTGGGACCATCATAGGCTTCCAGGGTGTCGTATCCTTCCCGGCTCAGGTTAAAGGACAGGATGTCCACAATATTCTGCTCGTCTTCTACGATCAGGATGGTGTTTCCCAAACGGTTTCGCCTCCTTCATTCCCGCACACCGCAGGTCTTACAGGCCCAACAGCACCTTCACCTTTAATACGGTGGCCACGGTCTTGGCATCGGTGATCGTGCCATCCATCACCTGCTTGGCCAGTTCCCCAAAGGGCATGGTAACCATGTCCAAAAACTCGTCCTCGTCCGGATGCTGGCTAACACAAGTCAGCCCTCGGGCCAAGTACATGTGCAGCGCCTCGTCACAGAAACCGGGCGAAGCCAGAATATAGCCCAGGTAGGTCCATTCGGCCGCCTCCAGCCCCGCCTCTTCGCTCAGCTCCCGCTGCGCTCCCAATAGGTTCTCCTCGGTTCCGTGGTCCAGCTTGCCTGCCGGCAGTTCCAGCAGCATTTGACCGATTGGATAGCGATACTGGCGAACCAGGGTCACATTGTTGTGCTCGTCTAAGGGCAGGATCGCGACTCCTCCGGGATGATACACGACCTCCCGGGTAGATACACTGCCATTGGGCAACAGGGCCTGATCCACCTTCACCGTTACAATCTTTCCTTCAAAGATGGTCTTACTGGATACCGTGCGCTCCGTCAGATCCACTTGGCTCACTCCTTCGATTTCCGCCGAATCTTCGGCACGTTTTCAAGCTGCTACTAAGTATATCACAAGGATTCTATCCGGTAAAGCGAGAAGGTTCTCCATGCGAAAATTTCCTTTTTCCCTGTACGAACAGGGAAAAAAAGTGTATAATAATGTCTGCTGAACAAACCGCTTTGCGGCCTGTTTGTGTGGAAATTACCGCGTAATCACATAAAAGAAACCCTCCATCACTGTTTTTATGCATTTTAGCCCTTGTTGCGATGGGTACATGCAATCGAAAAACCTTGTGCTTGAACAACGTCATTCTACCTTGAATCCAGGCTTTTAAGGTTTGCGGATTTGTTCCGCACACAGTATCGTAGGCTCATGATCGGCCAATGGCCAATATTGATACAATGGAGCGTGAAGTCTGATGATCCGAAACGCACAGCCATCCGACTGGGATGATATCATGGAAATTTACGCCGCCGCCCGCCGGTTTATGAAGCAGTCAGGCAATCCCACCCAGTGGGGAGACCATTTCCCGCCGGAAGAGCTGGTGCGGGAGGATATCCGCCTGGGTCACGGTTATATCTGCGCCGTCGACGGACGTCTCCAGGCCGCGTTTGCTATGATTCCGGGGGAGGACCCAACCTACCGGGTGATCCAGGGAGCTTGGCTGAACGACCGGCCTTACTGCGCCGTCCATCGAGTCGCCAGCAGAGGAGAAGTAAAGGGCCTTGCCACCAAAATTCTGAACTGGTGCCTCGCCGCCTGCGGCAACGTGCGGATTGACACGCATGACGATAATCTGCCGATGCAGCGGGTCTTGGAGAAGAACGGCTTTGTCCGGTGCGGCCGCATTTGGATCGAGGACGGCTCTGCTCGAATTGCCTACCAAAAATCCGTCTGATCTGGAGGAGACTATGTCACTGAAAGAGACTTTGGGTCTTCGTTCCCATCGGGAGAACCCTAAACTATTCTGGTTTGAGATTACTCTGCTCTGTCTGGGACTCGGCTTGGCTGGGTTGTTCCTGTCCCTGATCGGCTCTTTGGGCATTTCCGGTCTTGTGTTTCGTATTCTGCGCGGGCTTGGCCTGAGCTGGGCTTTGATCTGTGCTGTACTGACCGAGGCATCCGGCCGCCGGAAGGAGCTTTCTCCCCCCCGCAGCCAAATCCAGCTGGAAAACCGCCTGCTTCTCCTAACGGCAGTGCTGACCCTGCTGGAACAGCTGCTCTTTTTCTTCCCTTCGACCGAACGCACCACGTATCCGGTCGTATTTGCGGGCATTGCGTTGTATTTTATCGCCCGTATCGCCGGCCCGAGGCTGAGCCGAAAAGAATCCTTTTCCACCCGGGAGATTCTGCTGATTCTGGTCTTCGGAGTACTGGCCTTTGTTTTACTGATGCCGTTTCTGAACATGGCTGCAGAAATTGTCACCGCGCTGTGACCCAGACCATTTGATATATGAGGAGCTGATTGTTATGGACCGCATGGAAGAAAAAATTCTATCCATTCTTGACCAGCACGCCGACGAGCTTCAGGCGCTGGCTCAGGACCTGTTCCACCACGCGGAACAGGGCTACCACGAGTACCGTACCGCCCGGATTGTGGCGGACTACTTAAAAAAATTAGGGTTAGAGCCCCGAGAGGGTCTGGCCATCACCGGGGTCAAGGCCGCCGTCGGCAAGGGGGAGGGCCCCAACGTCGCCCTCATCGGGGAACTGGACGGCCTGGCCTGTCCCACCCATCCCGATGCCACCCAAGAGGGCTTTGCCCACTCCTGCGGACACTATGCCCAGATCGTCTGTATGCTGGGCGCGGCCCTGGCCCTCAGCGACCCTGAGGTGGCAGACTGTCTGGGCGGAACCGCCACCATCTTTGCGGTCCCTGCAGAAGAGTTTCAAGACGCCTCTGTCCGTGAAGAAGTCCGCCGCACCCATGACGTTCACTGCGCCGGCGGCAAGTGCGAGCTGCTCCGCCGGGGAGAGTTCGACGACGTGGACCTGGCCATCACCACCCACTCCCATATGGTGGACCGGGATTTGAGCGGCGACTTGGTGCTTGGCAACAGCGCCTGCACCGGATTCATCGGCAAAACCGTCTATCTCCATGGCCGGGCCGCCCATGCCGCCGCCGCGCCTCATCTGGGTGCCAACGCCCTCAACGCCGCCTGTCTGGGCATGTCGGCTCTGGGTATGATCCGGGAGACTTTTGAGGAAAGGGACTGTGTCCGGGTCCATCCCTACATCCGCAAGGGAGGCGAAGCCATCAACATCGTCCCCAGCGAGGTGATCGTGGACATGATGGTTCGGGCTAACAATCAGGAGGCCATTGAGAAGATCGGCGCCAAGGTGGACAACTGCTTCCGCGGAGCCGCCATGGCCATCGGCTGTGAGGCGGAAATCGTCAACGCCCAGGGCTATATGCCTTGCCCCGAGCGTCTCCCGGATGACATTCTGTGGGACACCGCCAAACTTTTGGGCGATCAGGTGAACGTGAACTCGATCCCCACCGGTCGATGCAACACCGCCAGCACCGACGTGGGCGACCTGTTCGCCGTCATGCCCGTTTTGAACTTTACCTTCGGCGGCAGCTCCGGCGATCTTCACTCGAAGGACTATAAGGTATCAAACCCCGAAACCGCCCACATTCTCCCCGCCAAAATGATGGCGCTGTTGGCCTACCGCCTGTTGAAGAACGGCGGTGCGGAGGCCAGGAAAATGATAGACGGCTACCATGCTCCCTACACCCTGAATGAGTATAAGGAATATGTGAGAAGCATCAGCGGCTGACCCGTTACTCATTCCTTTCGAGCAGAAGACAGCGCCGCATAATACGAAAGCATCTCTGCCAACATCAGAAAACAGGCGGCATTCGGAGCAAGCTCCGAATGCCGCCTGTTCTATTTTTTTCGCTGTGATTCCAAGCTAGAGACAGCGTCTCCATCTTCCTGACGCTGGGCTTAGGAATTTTGGTTCAAATAATCCACCGCAAACTGGACATAAATACCGGTTCCATCATGGAGCACCGATTCGTCCACATCAAAGGACGGGTGGTGGTGAATGCACTCGATGCCCTTTTCCTTGTTTCGGCTACCAAGATAGCCATAGACGCCGGGGATATGCTCCATGTACACGCTGAAGTCCTCTGCGCCCATCATCTTGGTCAGGTGCCGCAGGCAGTCGGGTCCCATGATCTTCCGGGCCGCTTCCCGGGCCAGCTCGTTCAGGTCTTCGTGGTCGTTGATCAGGGGACTTGGCCCAAAATAGTAACTGCACTCGGCAGTACAGCCGTAACCCTGCACCACATTTTGCACCACCTGCTCGATGCGCTGGGGCATGCTGTTGCGGAACTCCCGGTTAAACGTCCTCACCGTACCCACCAGCTCCACATGGTCGCACAGAATATTTTCTTTGGTGCCTCCGTTCATCATACCCACGGTGACCACCAGGCTGTCCAGCGGATTGTTGACGCGGCTGGGCAGGGACTGAAGGGCCATCACCGAGGCGGCGGCAGCCAGGATTGCGTCTCGCCCCTGATGCGGGGCGCTGCCATGGGACAGCTTGCCGTGGATCTGGATGGTAAACCGGTCGCTGCATGCCATGCGCTCGCCGCTCTCAAAGTTGGCGGTACCCGCATCCACAGAGGACCAGACGTGCATGCCGAAAATGGCATCCACGCCCTCCAGGGCGCCCCGCTTCACATACTCTTCCGACTTGCGGCCGATCTCCTCTGCCATCTGGAAGATCAGCTTGACCGTCCCGTTTAGCTCTTCCCGGTGCGCCTGAAGAATGCGTGCAGCCCCCAGCAGCATAGCGGCGTGACAGTCGTGGCCGCAGGCGTGCATCACGCCGGGATTGGTGGAGCAGTAGGGTTTGCCCGGGTTTTCCTGAATCGGCAGGGCATCGATATCCGCCCTGAGCATCACCGTTTTGCCGGGCCGCACTCCCTGAATGGTGGCAACACAGCCGGTGATGTCGTCAAAGGTCTGAACGGGAATTCCCATCTCTTCCAGCTGGGAGACGAGAAAGCGGGTGGTCTCCACTTCCTGACAGCTCAGTTCCGGATGAGCATGGAGCCAGCGGCGGCTGTCAATCACATACTGCTCCTGCTCCTTGGCCAACTGTTGGATGTTCATATGCCCTCACCTCCCGCGGTCTGCTCCAGGTAGTCGGCAGCAAACTGGGCATACTGTGCCGCGCCAAGATGGAGAATCTTCTCGTTGATCTTGAATTTTTCATTATGAACCGGGTAAACACAGTCCGCTTCCTCGTCGTAACAGCCCAAAAATGCAAACAAAGAAGATGGGATTTTCTCCATCAGATAGGAGAAATCCTCGCTGCCCATGGCCACGGTGGTGCGCTGCAGCGCACCGTCTCCAAACAGCTTTTTGGCCGCGCCCCGGGCAATCTCGTTGAGCTGGATGTCATCATTGCACACAGGAGGCTCCAGATACTTGTATTCCAGTTCGGCGGTACACCCCATGGCGGCGGCGGTGTTGTCCACAATCTGTCGCATGGCCTGCTCCACGATCCCTCTGGACTGGGTGGTATGTGCCCGGACGGTGCCTTCCATCACGGCAGTATCGGTAATAATGTTAAACTGGGTGCCGGCCCGGACCGTGCCTACGGTCACCACCAGAGAGTTCAGCGGATCGTTGATCCGGCTGACAATGGTTTGCAGATTGCAGATGATCGCGCTTGCTGCCACGATGGCGTCCTTTCCCTGATTGGGGGCAGAGCCATGAGCAGACACCCCGTGGACCGTGATTTTGAAGTTGTCGCAGCTGGCCATCAAGGGGCCGTCCTGAATGCACAGCGTTCCGCTGACCAAGGTAGGCCACACGTGCATTCCCATGGCGGCATCCACATCAGACAGATGGCCCTTGTCCCAATAATAATGGCTGCCGACAAAAACCTCTTCGGCGGCCTGAAACAGCAGCTTGACCGTCCCGGACAGCTCCTCTCTCCGCTCCCACAGCAGCCGGGCGGCACCCAACAGCATGGCAGCATGGCAGTCGTGCCCACAGGCATGCATCACACCGGGATGAATGCTCGCAAATTCCACTCCGCTGTTTTCCTGAATCGGCAGGGCATCAATGTCCGCCCGGAGCAGAACCGTACGCCCCGGTGTACCACCCTGAATCGTGGCGATGCAGCCGGTGTAATCCGGAAAGGATTGGACCGGGATCCCCAGTTTCTCCAACTCGGAAATTAGATAGGCGGTTGTCTCGTGCTCCTGGAAGGACAGTTCGGCATGTTGATGAAGGTAATGGCGGTTGGCCGCGATTGCACCGCTCAGTTCCGCCGCGCGTTTCGCAAAATTCATGATTGACTCCTTTTTCATAAACAGCGGCCCGAATCTGGAAAGATTCGGGCCGCTTGCGCTCAATTTGACATGACGGCCGTCTTTGGCTTACATTACAGATAAATGCCGCCGCCAGGGCCCAGAGGCAGGTTGAAGCTTACCCAGATAATCACCTGGATAATCCACGCGATGGCAAATGTGACGGAGAAGGGCAGCATATTGGCAATGATGGTGCCAAGGCCCACCTTCTTGTCATACTTGCGGGCAAACCCCAAAACAACAGGCATGTAGACGAATAGGGGGGACAGAGGGTTTGTGATGGAGTCACCAATTCGGTAGACCACCTGAGTAATGGCGGGGTCGTACCCCATCAGCATCATCATGGGGACAAAGACCGGAGCCAGAATCGCCCACTTGGCAGAGGCGGACCCGATAAACAGATTGACAAAGCAAGCCACGATAATCAGGCCAATCATCAGCGGCACGCCGGTAAAGCCGATCGCCTTCAGCCCAGAGGCTCCGCTGATCGCCAAAACGGTGCCCAGCTTGGACACGGAGAAGAAATTGGTAAAGATGGAAATAAAGAAACACATGAAGACGTAGTTGCCCATCTCAGCGAACCCTTGGCTGATGTCAGCCCAGACGTCTTTATCGTTTTTATACTTGCCAATGGTTAGGCCATAGGCAATACCCGGAACCATGAGGGCCAGGGTAACCGTGAATACGATACCCTTGGTAAAGGGGGCGCCAGGGGCAGTGATGGAGCCGTTCTCATCGCCCAGAATGGGGTTGCCGAAAATAGGCAGAGCCAGCAGCAGGATGATCCCCAGGTAGACCAGCTCGGCAATGCCGGCCATGGCCAGACCCTTCTTCTGGATGGGGGTAACATTCGCGGCGTTCTCGTCAAATTCAAACTTAGCCAGTTCCTCTTTGGTTATAGGGTACCGGTGTACCAAGAGCTTTTCCACCAGAACGGTGCCGGCAATCGTCAAGAAAATACAGGAAACAATCAGGAAGTACCAGTTGATGGCCATGGAGCCAGTATAGTTGGGGTCGATCATCCGCGCGGCGGGCTCCGTAAAGCCGTAGGCCAGGGCGTCGGACAGGCCCAACATGATGTTCGCGCAGAAACCGGCGGCCACAGAAGCAAAGCCCAAATACAAACCCAGCAGGGGGCTGCGGCCGATGGACATGTACAAAATAGCAGCCAGCGGAGGCAAAATAATAAATCCGGCATCGCCTGCAACGTTCAGATTGATGCCCAGGAATATGATTACCATGGTAACAACCCAACCCTTGGCACCGCCCAGGAAGCGCTCCATCAGGGCCACCAGGAAGCCGCTCTTTTCGGCCACGGAGGCACCGATCACCGCTACCAGCACCATGCCCAAAGGCGCAAAGCCAGCAAAATTCGTGATCACGTTGGTCCACAAATACTGGATACCGTAGATTGAGAACAGGTTGGTAACCGTCACTACTTCATTGTTGGCAGGATTCAGCGCCTGCACGCCCAGGGCGCTGCACAACCAGGAAATTAGCACTACGATAACAGCCAGTCCCAGAAACAGGGTGATGGGATCAGGCAGCTTGTTGCCTGCGCGCTCAATGGCATCAAGTGCTCGGTCAAGTAGACCTTCTTTTGCCTTTTCCTCAGATATGTTTGTCTTTTTTTCGGACATATATGTACTCCTTTCTCTATCCAGACGGGTTCGTCTGGCCCACACCAGTCCCGGCTTTCATACCTCTCCTAACCACACCGGGAGCTGAGATTAAAACAGGTCCCTTTCTCCAAAAACCTGTGGGTACGTCTCAGCTCCGTACCCTTTTTTCCTCTACCTTTTCGCACTTTGCCTCCAAGGATTTCCAGCTCCGAACCGACCAGCCATCATAGATAAACTCCAGCTTATCCTTTTGCAAAGTAGTACACTGATTATACTGGATTCCCGGTGGCATAGCAATAGTTTATACAAAAATTTTTCATGATTTGTTCATAATTTTACTCTATACCCGGATTTGTCTTATGCCGATTTTGCACCCATAAAAATGCGTTTTTCTTCCCGCTGTCAGCCCGGCCATCTTGCCACTTTCAGAAAGCCACAGGCATAGAGCGTGGACCAAATTATGTGCAAGCCATCTCCGGTGAGATCGTTTTATTCCCTTCGAGCGCAAATCCGATTGAGCCGGAACACAACAAAAATCGGCACATGGAATTGATCCATGTGCCGATTCTCAGTTTACAGTTCACACCGCCGCCTCGATCTGGAACGTTTGGAAACCAGCCTCGCTCGACTTCCGCCGTGAGGCGGTACGCGGCTCTGCTATGCTTTACTCCTCTGTCATTGCCTTCGCGGCGGCAATGGCTTTCTCCTGGGCGGCAGGAGGGCAATCCTCATAGCGGACAAAGTGGAAGGTATACGATCCGCGGGACTGGGTCATTGCCCGCAGATCAATGGCATAGCCGGTCATTTCGGCCATAGGAACCTCAGCCTCAATGATCTGATCGCCGTCGTCAGTGGGTGTCATGCCCATCACGCGGCCACGGCGCTTGTTCAGATCTCCGATGACGTCGCCCATATAGCTGTCCGGCACCGTGACCTTCAGTTCGCCCACAGGCTCCAGCAAAACGGGATTGGCCTCAGGCATAGCAGCCTTATACGCCAACTGCGCGGCGGTTTTAAAGGCAATTTCCGAGGAGTCCACCGGGTGATAGCTTCCGTCGTACAGCACAGCCTTCAGGTTCACCACGGGGTAACCGGCCAGAGGGCCGTGAACACATATCTCCCGGAGCCCCTTCTCCACAGCAGGGAAGAAGTTCTTTGGCACCGACCCGCCAAAGACCTCTTCCGCAAACACCATCTGCTCCTCATCCGGATTGGGGTCGAAGCGGATCCACACGTCGCCGAACTGACCCGAACCACCGGTCTGCTTCTTATGGCGCCCCTGCTTCTGAACGGTCTTACGAATCTTCTCCCGATAGGGCACCCGAATCTCTTTCAATTCGGCTTCCACATTAAAGCGACTCTTCAGTTTGGCCACCAGCACATCAATCTGAATGTCTCCGGCACCGGTGAGTACCATCTGATGGGTTTCGCCATTGTTGACAATTGTAAAGGACGGGTCCTCCTCGTTCATGCGGTAAAGGCCCTGGGCAACCTTGTCCTCCTGCCCCCGAACCTTAGGCGAAATTGCCAGGGCATAGCAGGGTTCGGCAAAGGGGATCTGCTTCAGGGACACCACCTTGCGTGGATCGCACAGGGTGTCGCCCGTCTTCACCTTTTCCATTTTTCCGATGGCTCCGATATCCCCGCAGGACAGCTCTTTGACTTCCTCGGCCTTTTTGCCGCGCATGACATACAGGCGGCCAAGCTTTTCGCCGGAACCGGTACGGGCGTTGACCAGGTTCAGGTCAGAGGTAATCACGCCGGAGAGCACCTTGATATAGGAGTACTTGCCATACTGATCGGAAACCGTCTTAAAGACAAAGGCGGTGGGCACACCGCCGGGAGAAACCACGAACTCCTCCGTCTCGCCATCCTGACGGGTGGCCTTGTGGTAATTCCCCTCCATGGGATTTGGCAATAGCTCTACAATATCGTCCATCAGCATCAGCGACCCCATGGTATTGACGCCGGACCCGCACAGAACCGGGAACAGGGACAGCTCCCGCACCCCTTGGCGCAGACCCTGAATCATCTCGGCGTAGGTAAAATCTTCGCCGGAGAAGAACTTATCCATCAGTTCCTCGCTGGTCTCGGCCACCGACTCCTTCAATGCGTCGTTGAATTCGGTAATGACTTCCTCTTTCCCTTCCGGAATCTCAATCTCAGCCCGTTTCCCGTCCCGCATCTCATATGCGCGCTTGTTCAGCACGTCAATGATGCCGATGACCTTCTTGCGCTCGTCCCAGATCGGGACCACCACAGGGGCGATTTTGTTGCCGTATTTGGCCCGAAGGGCCTCAAAGGTCTCGTTGTAATCGGAGTTATCCTCATCCGTTTTGGAGATATAAATAAAACGGGGCATATTCCGTTCTTCACAGTACTTCCACGCCTTCTCCAGCCCCACAGAGACGCCGTCCTTCGCGGAGCAGACAATGATTGCGGCATCGGCAGCCCGAAGCGCCTCCATCACCTCACCGGAAAAATCGAACGATCCCGGAGTATCCAGCACGTTGATTTTGCAGCCCTTGTACTCCAGGGGCGCCACGGCCAGGGAGATGGAAATCTGACGCTTGACCTCTTCCGGGTCATAATCGCACACGGTATTCCCGTCTACAGACTTACCCATGCGATCAATTGCGCCAGTCATATAAAGAAGGCTTTCCGCCAGGGCGGTCTTTCCGTTTCCACCGTGTCCCAGCAGACAAACATTGCGGATGTTTTGTACAGAATAGCTCATGTCTTGTTTCCACTCCTTATGTTTGGAACATTGCTCCGCCCCCCGATGGGGTTCTTCATCACAACGGCGTTACACGCTATTGGTTATTATACATTAAAAACCGTTGCCTGACAACTGTTTTTTTGACGATTGAGTGCCTGCTCTTCCAACTGTTTTTATAGTTTTCCTTGCTTTTTCGTGAAAAGTACCCAATCTTTTCAAATGGGGAACAAATCCACCGATCACGCACATCCCTGCCCTATTTCAGTCCGTTTTTCTGCTTCCCGCCCGCGTTTCATTTCACCATACAATTCCAAATGTTCCCAATTAAAATTCTAGCATAAAAAATGTTACCGCCTTGTATTTTATCTCATTGTGCGGTATCTTTGAATGGAGTTTCTGTCCCCGCATCCCCCATCCGTTGATTCCGGAAGAAATTGGTTTTCGCGAAAAGGAGATTGTGTGGAATGATTGCCCAGATTATAGCCGTTGTCATTTTCCTCTCCATGTTCACTCTGATTATTATGGAAAAAATTGAGCGGCATATCGTCACCCTTGGGTGTGGTCTGCTTACCCTGGTATTGGTATTTGGCATTTGTATGCGCAGCAAGGAAGCGGTGCTGGAGGCGCTTAGCCTACATAGTATCTTCCGCCTCAGTTTTTGGTATGAGGTCGGCACCGAAGCCGCCTCCAGCGGCATCAACTGGGAGACGATCTGTTTCATCTCCGGCATGATGGTCATGGTGGAGGGCATGGCAGACAGCGGCTTTTTCCGTTGGCTGTGCATGACAATTGCAAAGCTTGTTCATTACAAGGCCGTTTCCATCTTCATCACCTTTATGATCATGTCGTCGGTACTGTCTATGTTTATCGACAGCATCACCGTCATCATGTTTCTGTCCGCTGTCACGGTTGAGCTGGCCCAGCTGCTGAAACTGGACCCGGTTCCCCTCATTCTCGCTGAAATATTCTGTGCGAATCTGGGCGGCGCGGCAACCATGTGCGGAGACCCTCCCAACATTATCATTGGCACGTCCTTAGGCTATTCCTTTGGAGATTTCGTCAAAAATACCGGGGTTATGGTTGCCTTTTCTATGGTTTTTGTGCTATTCTATTTTTACCTAACCTTCCGAAAAACACTGACCTCTTCTGCAGCCGCACATCGCCCCAGCAACCATCCCAACCCAAAGGAGGCGATCACCGACCGGAAATCCTTTGCCACCAGCTGTGCTATTTTTGGCTGCGCCGTAGCGCTGCTGATCACTCATTCTCAGACGCGGCTGACCGTATCCTGTATCGGCGTCTTCATTGCTCTGGTAACCCTTATTTTCTCCGGCAAACGGGCCAAACAGATTCTTTTACGCTTGGATTACAAAACGCTGCTGTTCTTCATTGGTCTGTTCGTTGTGGTCAGCGGTCTGGAGCAGACCGGTATTTTGGAATGGATCGCTTCTCTGATCAGCAAAACCAGCGGTGGAAATACCATGCTGGTCATCGCCATTATCATTTGGGGGTCGGCCATCGCCAGCGCATTTGTGGATAACATCCCCTTTGCCGCCACCATGATCCATGTCATTCGAAGCCTCTCCGCTGTCCAGGGAATTGACCTTCAAACATTGGCATGGGCGCTGTCCATGGGCACCGACATCGGTGGAAACGCCACTCCCATTGGTGCTTCCGCAAACGTAGTAGGCACATCCATTGCCGCAAAAAACGGCCACCCCATCGGCTGGAGTACCTACTGCAAAACATTGGTTCCTCCCACCCTCATCGTAATCACCATTTCCATGCTGTTCATATTTATCAGATATGTTTAGTGCCTTCGAAGGAGGGAATGAAATGTCGGGACAACTTATCCTTTCCGTCAGTCGTGAATTCGGAAGCGGCGGCCATGAAATTGCCCGAACCTTGGCGGAGGATTTTGGGTTGCCTCTCTATGAAGAAAATATTTTAAACAAAATTGCGGAGGACCGGGGAGTCGATCCCGGAAGGCTGGCGCGGTATGACGAACTGCCGAAAAATCGACTGATGTCCCGCACGGTGAAAGGCTTCAGCAACGCACCGGAGGACGTCATTGCCCAGATGCAGTTTCAATATTTGAAAGAACGGTCCGCTCTGGGCGAGTCCTTTGTGGTGCTGGGACGCTGCGCCGAGGAGGTGCTGAAGGGCTCTCCCGGTCTGATCACCATTTTTGTGTTAGCCGACCTCGCCTTTAAAACGGAGCGCACCATGCTTCGGGGCCCCGTCACAGAAAAGGAGGCCATCTCCCTCATTGCCCGTAAAGATCGGAAGCGCAGAACCTATCACAACCAGTTCTGCAAGGGCACATGGGGCGAGGCGAAAAATTATGACATCACCATCAACAGCGGCAGACTTGGAATCAAGGGAACCACGGAACTTCTGGAAGAATATATCCGAGACCGTATGCGCAGTGCGGAATCTCCCGCGCCTTAATCTCCTTCCGTGGGTCCTCATTTCCAAACCAAATAAAAAGGCGCCCGAAATTTTAAAATTTCGGGCGCCTTTCAAACTAGTTTTCGCAATGCGCGATGCAAAGGATGAACGTTCCCCACACCGGGAAGTCATTCCGCCAGCACAACGGCACAAAGGGCCTCTGCATCAATCCGATTGGTCGCGGCCCCGGTCAAGTCCTGCCCCTGCGCCTCGGCCAGCGCCATCAGGGCATCCATCTGCTCTCCAGTGACGATACAACAGGCTCTGCCCTCCTCATCGGTAAGCCATTCCACGTCCGTACCCAAAACCTCCTGCGCCCCTTCCGGGAGCTGGGTCAGGGTCAGAATGGCATCCACCGCCTGCCCGGCCACCTCATACGTCGCGGCGTTTGCCGACTCCCCCGCCTCCGAAGGAAGCAAAGAAGCGGTCAGCAGTTTTTCTTCCGGCACGGAGGACGCACCGTCAGTAGCGGCACTGTCGCTCGTGCCCGCCCCCGCACTGCCCGCCGCGGAATTCGCCGGTTGGCTGGCCCCGGTCTGTCCTTCGGAGTCTGCCGCCGCCCCAGCGTCCGGGGCAGGGAGACAGGCGGTCATCATGTTCCGTTCCGGCATGGAAGCGGACCCGGCCTCCGAGCCGGAACTGCTCGCGCCGGGAGCCTCTGATTCGATCCCGGCACTTGCAGTCGCCATATCGTTGACCGCGCTGCCGGTTCTCCATCCGTTCCACAGACCCGACCCATAGATTCCAATACACAGCACCGCGCAGGCGGCCAAACCGGCCAGCACCCTGACACTCGGTCTGGAAAACAGGGGCGCCACGGCTTTCTTCGGCGCCTCCCGGCTCCCAATGCGTTCCATGACTCCTTTGGCAAAATCCACAGGTGCTGGAATTTCTTCCAAGTCCGGAAAAGCGGCATGAAGTTCAGCCATCTGATCGGCCAGCGCCCGGCAGTCCGGGCAGTCGGCCAGATGTGCTTCCAGTTCCTGTTCCTCCTCGTGGGTCAACAGCCCATCCAGGCGGGCGGAAATCAGTTCAATATAATCCTCACAAGCTCTCATGCCGCCTCACCTCCTTCGGGCCCCTTCTGTCGGCTTAGACGGCACGGGAATGGAAAGGTTCCCGCCAGCCGTCAGTTTTTTTCTCAGGGCAAGTCTGGCCCGGGCGATGCGGGACTTGACCGTCCCCATGTCCAGCCCAAGAGCCTCCCCGATCTCCTGATAGCTCAGCCCGGACATCTCCCGCATCACCAGCACCTGGCGGTGATGGTCGGGCAGAGCCTCCAGCTCCCGGGCCACCGCCCGGCTCAGCTCCGCGCGCTCCAGGTGCTGCTGGGGGTCCTGGTCCCAGTCGGCCGGCTCGGCCCAGCCACACTCCTCGTCGTCCAGAGAGAGTACGGGCTCCACCTCCCGCCTCCGTTTCTTCCGTCGGAGAAAGTCAATGCATACGTTGGTGGCCAGCCGGTAGACCCAGGTGGAAAAGCTGCTGTCTCCTTGAAAGGAGGACAACCCCCGCCAGGCCTTAAAAAATGCCTCTTGCGCCAGATCGGCGCCTTCCTCCCGATCTCCCGTCATCCGGACGGTCAGGGTGTAGACCCGATTTTGATTCTCCAGCACCAGCTGCTCAAACGCATCCTGATCTCCGGCCTTAGCGCGGGAAACCAGTTCCTGCTCAGTCACAATTCAGTCCTCCTTCCAGATGGATCCTCGGCATGGGATGTTTCGGCAGCACATGCCGAACGTCAGGGACACGGTTCCGCGCCGCCGTCTTCCCCTCTGATTCTCGCGCTCAGCATAAATCTCGCTGAATGCCCGCTGTCACCCGATACACATCCTCTAAGGTGGCAATGCGGACAATTTGTTCCTTGTAATACCCCGCATGGGGGACCCCCTTCAAATACCAGGCATAGTGCCGCCGGGCCTCCAGACATGCGATCTTCTCCCCCTTGTTGGCCGCCGACAGCTCAAACTGCCGCACCGCCGTGTCACACCGCTCCGCCAGCGGGGGGATCTCCGGGATGGGCCTGCCTTCCAAGGCGGCCTTACATTGGGCAAACAGCCAGGGGTTCCCAAAGGTCCCCCGACCGATCATGGCCATGTCCGCTCCGGTGTATCTTAAAATCCGGGGCGCGTCCTCCGCCTTGAACACGTCGCCGTTGGCAATGACAGGGATGTGCACCGCCTCTTTCACTGCCCGAATATAGTCCCAGTTGGCAGTTCCGGCATACATCTGGCTCCGGGTCCGGCCATGAACGGTCACGGCGGCCACCCCGGCCTCTTCCATCGCCCGAGCGAATTCCACACAGTTGACAGACCCCTTGTCCCAACCCAGACGGAACTTCACCGTCACCGGGCAGCGGGCGCCTCGAATCACCGCCTCCGCCACCCGAACCGCCTTTTCCGGGTCCCGCATCAGCCCGGAGCCATCGCCTGAGTTGGCCACCTTCGGCACCGGGCATCCCATATTGATGTCCAGAAAATCGGCTCCGGACACCTCCCGTGCAATGGCCGCTCCCTCCTCCATGCAGACCGGGTCGCTGCCAAAAATCTGAGCGGCGGCGGGATGCTCCCCCTCTCCCAGCTTCAGCAGCGGGATCGACTTCTTGTCCTGATAGCACAGCGCCTTGGCGCTGACCATCTCGGTACAGGTCAGGCCGGCCCCCTGCTCCCGGCAAATGGTCCGAAAGGCCACATCCGTGACCCCGGCCATGGGCGCCAGAGCCAGGGGTGTTTCAATTGTAATTCCTCCGATGGATGCCATAACTACCTCTTTTTGCGTGTTTGCATTTGTGGATTTCAAATGTCGTTTTGATATTCTATCATACCCGATTCCGGTTGACAAGGGCGGCAACAGACATTAGAATTGGGGACAACGCTTCAAGAGACTGGAGAGAAGAACAAAATGGAATTGACTGCCCTGCGGGCTTCCCTGCGAGGGGTGTCCGCTTACCTTGAATTAAAACAGCAGCCGGTTATGCTCCATGTGACCGCCCTGCTGGACGCTCTGGCCGCCCGTCAGGGAGAGCAAGCGCTGGAGTCCTACACCGCCGTCTTTCACACCCTTCGGGAGGAGGGCTTTCTTGGCCTTGGGGACTGGCTTTGGGATCGGCTGCGTTATACGGAAACGCCGTATGCCCTTCTGTGCGAGCGCGGCGGGGCCGACCCAGCCCTGGAGAACGGAGCCCAGCGGGATGTAGACACCTTTGTCCTGCTCTCTGAGGTGGACTGTGACCGGTATATCGACGCCATGAAGGGCCTGCTGCCCAATGAATACGCTCCCGTGCTGGCCGGTCTGCCCCGGTGGAAAGCCGCCGCCCCCTTTACTTTTACCGCCCTGACTCAGTTCTACCGGGACCATGGGGCCGGGCTCTACGCCCGGTACCGCGCCTTTTTATGGGAGAACGGCCGACTGATCCCAGTATCCGACCCCGACTGTCCCAAGCCCCAGGACATGCTGGGCTACGAGCTTCAGCGCAGCCAGGTAGAGGTCAATACCCGCCAGCTGACTACAGGCCACCCGGCCAATAACGTCCTCCTCTTCGGTGACGGCGGCACCGGAAAGTCGGCCACGGTGAAGTCGATGCTCTATCTGCCCGGCATGGAGGATCTGCGTCTCATCGAGATTCAGAAGGAAAACCTCACCGGCCTGCCCCAGCTCATGCGCTCGTTGGGCCGGCGTCGGCAGAAGTTCATCCTGTTCATCGACGACCTGGCCTTTGACCAGGACGACAAGACCTACTCTTCCCTGAAAACCATTCTGGAGGGTAGTCTGGAAAAACGGCCTTGCAACGTGGTAATTTATGCCACATCCAACCGCCGCCATCTGGTGCGTCAAAACTTCAGCGACCGTGGCAGCGACGAGGTGGACGCGTTCGAAACCATCGCGGAAAAAACCGCTCTGGCCGAGCGCTTTGGTCTGCGCATCCCCTATCTCGCCATGAACAAGGACTCCTACTTGGCCCTAGTGGACTACCTGGCTGGTCAGTCCGGCATTCAGATGGATGTGGCCGATCTCCATGTGAAGGCTATGACCTGGGAGATTCGCCACTCCGGCCGGACGCCCCGGGTGGCCCGGCAGTTCATTGCCAGCCTGGACAGATAACCGCCCGCGGCAGACATTTAAAAACCACGCAGGGGTAACTGTTCGATTTTTTGCCTGATCAGACGATCCTGGGTGAGCGTACACCCTGCAGAATGGCCGTTCGGCAACGCAAGGCCCGGGATCCATGGATCCCGGGCCTTGCCGTTTCATATTTTCAGATGCTGTTTTGCCGACTTCAGCAAACCTTCACGATCCACCCGTGGGGGTCGGCCACCCTGCCCCACTGAATTCCGGTCAGTTCGTCATACAGTTTCTGGGTGATCTCTCCGATCTGGTTGTTGCTGACGGTTACTTTCTCGTCCCCCATGGCCAGCTCGCCGATGGGAGAGACCACGGCGGCGGTGCCGGTGCCCCAAGCTTCCTCCAGGGTTCCCTGCTCGGCGGCCTCAAACAGCTCGTCGGCGGAAATGCGGCGCTCCTCCACGTCATAGCCCCAGTCCTTCAGCAGCTGGATGCAGGAACGGCGGGTGATGCCGGGCAGCACGGAGCCGTTTAAATCGGGGGTAAGAATCTTGCCGGCAATCTTGAACATGACATTCATGGAGCCGACTTCCTCAATGTATTTGCGGTGGACGCCGTCCAGCCACAGCACCTGGCTATAGCCGTTCTTTTCCGCCCGGTCGCCGGCGCGGAGGGAGGCGGCGTAGTTGCCCCCGGTTTTGGCCATGCCGGTGCCGCCCTTGACGGCGCGGACGTCCTGATTCTCCACATAGATCTTCACCGGATCCAGCCCCTCGGGATAATAGACGCCCACAGGGCAGACAATGACAATAAACTGGACGTGATGAGAGGCATGCACGCCTAAGGCCGGATCCAGACCAATCATAAAGGGCCGGATGTACAACGAGGTGTCTTTCTCGCTGGGCACCCAGTCCCGCTCCAGCTTGACCAGCTCGGTAATGCCGGCCAGAGCCAGCTCCTCTGGAATCTGGGGCAGACACATCCGCTCAGCGGACTGATTCATGCGCTCGATGTTACAGTCAGGACGGAACAGCTGAATGGAACCATCCGCAGTGCGGTAAGCCTTCAGCCCTTCAAAAATTTCCTCGGCGTAGTGCAGCACCTTTGCAGCAGGGTCAATCTGCAGCGGGCCATAGGGGACGATCCGCGGATCGTGCCAGCCCTGTCCCTCATCGTAATCGACCAGAAACATGTGGTCGGTCATGTTTTTGCCAAACACCAGGGTGGAGGATTCCGGCTTCTCCTTCAGAGTGGCGGCGCGTGTGATTTTGATCTTTTCCATGGTGAGGTTGCCTCCTAGTATTCCTTCGTTTTGGCTTACATTCCACACAAGCATACAGCGAACATCGTCTTTGCAGTGTCTTGGGTGCCCTTCCATTCTCATCGATCTCCCTTGTGCAGGTTGGGAGGACCATGCGGAATACGGCCTTTCTCCTTATTATAGCAGTCTTTTTTCAGCAGTGCAACGGGTCAAATACCCATTTCCGCGAATTTTTCTCCTGCTTTCCTCCTGTTCCCTTCGGGCTTTCCTCTTGTTTTCCCTTATGCGATCTGTTATAATAATATGAATTTGTTTGGACTTCTTCAGCCCTTGCCACAACCAAAACATGGGGCTTACCACAGTTCCGGACGGTCCATCCATCTTGGCTGGCGCTCCCTTCCGGCCGGACGGCCCCCGACTGGAATTACATTCCCAAACCACGAAGAAAGGAGACGTTTTCGTTGAACCGGAAGATTGCTCAACTGTTTCAACCCAGCTTCCAGCTCTACTTCGTCTGCCTGATTGTATTTGCCCTTCTCTCTGCTTTTTTCTCCCTGCCTCTGGCCGGACTTGAGCTGGCGATCGTCGCCTGTCTGGGGCTCTACAGCCGGGAGAACAACCGGCGCAGACGGCGGGAGATCACGAAGTATTTGGAGAGCGTCACCGGAACGGTGGATACCGCCACCAAGGACACGATGACAAACGCTCCCCTGCCCATGATCATTTTCCGCCCGGAGAGTGATGACATCATCTGGACCAACGACCGCTTTCTCCAGCTTACCGGAGAGCGGGAGCATTTGTTTGACGCCAAGCTGTCCACTCTGATCCCCGGCTTTGACACCCGCTGGCTGATGGAAGGAAAGAGCGAATGCCCCACCGAAGTGGCCTTGGCCGGGCGGCGCTTTTTGGTCTTTGGCCATCTGGTGCGCACCGGGGGCCGTAGCGGCAGCTTTTTGGCTACCACCTACTGGGTGGACGTCACCGAATTCTGTCTAATTCGGGACGAGTTTTCGGCCACCCGTCCGGTAGCCGCTGTTTTGCTGCTGGACAACTATGATGAGCTGATGAAAAATCTGACGGAGAACGAGCGCTCCGCCATGATGTCTGACATTGATTCCCGTCTGGATGCCTGGGTTGCCCACACCGGCGGGCTGCTGCGCCGGTATCAGCGCGAGCGGTATCTGTTCATCTTTGAGGAGCAGCACCTGGCCGAATTTGTGGAGAAAAAGTTTGATATTCTGGACGCCGTCCACCAGGTCCGCAACCCCAGCGGTATCAATGCATCCCTGTCCATCGGCCTGGGGAAAGACGGAGGCTCTTATTCCGAGTTGTTTCAGTTGGCCAACCTGTCCATTGACATGGCCTTGTCTAGGGGCGGGGACCAAGCGGTCATCCGAAACAAATTCACCTTCGAGTTTTATGGCGGCCGCTCCAAGGAGACTGAGAAGCGTACCAAGGTCAAAAGCCGGGTCATGGCCAACGCTCTGTCCGCGCTGATTTCCGACTCCTCTCAGGTGTTTATCATGGGCCACAAGTCTCCGGACAACGACTCGCTTGGGGCCGCGGCCGGCATCGTCGCGCTGTGCCGAAAAAACGGAGTGTCTGCCCATATCATCAAGGATCCGACTCCCTCTCCAGCCCAGGAGCTGATTGATAAGCTCTCCCAGCTTCCGGAATACCAGGACTGCTTCCTTTCCTCCCAGGAGGCCTTGATCATTGCCGACTCCCGCTCTCTGGCCGTGGTGGTGGACACCAACCGTCCCGAGCAGGTCCAGGCCGAGGAACTGCTTCAGTCCTGCAACCGGGTGGCCGTCATTGACCATCACCGCCGGGCCGCCACCTACATTGAGGGCGCGGCGCTGAACTACCACGAGCCCTACGCCTCCTCCGCTTCCGAGCTGGTCACCGAGCTGCTCCAATATATCGTAGAGCCCAACCAGCTGCTGCGCACCGAAGCAGAGGCCCTTCTGGCCGGCATCGTGCTGGATACCAAGAACTTTACCATGCGCACCGGCGGCCGCACCTTTGAGTCGGCAGCCTTCCTGCGCCGTTCCGGCGCTGACACCGGAGAGGTCAAAAAGCTGTATCAAAACGACCTGGCGGGCACGATCGCGAAGTATTCCATCATCCAGAATGCCAAGCTCTACCGGGACCATGTCGCCATTGCCGTCACCGACAAACCGGTGGGCCGCGTCATCGCCGCCCAGGCTGCCGATGAGCTGCTGAACATCATCGGCATCGATACATCCTTTGTGATCTCCCCGGAGGGCGATCGGGTCATTCTCTCGGCCCGTTCTATGGGGGACACCAACGTCCAGGTTATTCTGGAGCAGCTGGGCGGCGGCGGCAACGCGGCTGCCGCGGGCAGTCAGGTGTCGGGTAAATCCATCGAGGAGGTCGCCTTAGAATTGACCCAAGCCATAGACCGGTATCTGGATCACTAAAACACAGAAGTAATCTCATCCGAACGAATTTGGAGGAATGGAACATGAAGGTAATTTTACAGCAGGATGTTAGAAGTCAAGGTAAGAAGGGGCAGTTGATCGAGGTATCCGACGGCTACGCCCGCAATTTCCTGCTCCCCAGAAAATTGGCGGTGATTGCCACCTCAGAGAATCTGAACACCATGAAGCAGCAGGAAAAAGCCAAAAAAGCCCAGGAGGCGGCTGAAAAGGCGGAGGCCGAGGCCGTTGCCAAGCAGCTGGAAGGCCTGATGGTAAAAATTCCTGCCAAAGCCGGAGAGGGCGGACGCCTGTTTGGGGCCGTCACGGCAAAGGAAATCTCCGAGGCTCTGGCCGCCCAGCACGGGGTAACCGTTCTCAAAACCAAGTTGGTGTTGGACGAGCCAATCAAAGCCTGCGGCGGCTATCAGGTCAAGGCCAAGCTGGGCTACGAGGTGGTCGGCACCGTCAACGTGATGGTAACCGAGGCGTAACCATCTCTCCGGGCGGACGTTGTCCCCCTCAAACAAATAAAAGCGGTTTCCACGGAAACCGCTTTCGATCCCCCCTCGCCTTTACGGGCGAAGGGGGTCCCGGCCGCAAAGGCCAGGAGCATGGGTGTCCTCCGGCGAACTGAATTTGCCTGCGGACTTGTTGCATTTTTATTCCGCCTGTGGCGGAAATTTCGTGTGGCTGTAAACCCGGGAGGTGAAAGTTGGATGGCCATGGACGATGAAGAACTGTTGCTCAAGCAGCTGCCCCATTCCGTGGAGGCCGAGCAGGCGGTGCTGGGATCCATGCTCATTGACCCTCGCTGTGTTCCAGAGGTCATCGATAAGCTGCGCCCCGATGACTTTTACCTGAGGCAGAACCGCGAGATCTATGAGACCATCTACTCCATGTTTAACTACTCCCTCACCATCGACCCGGTCACGGTGCTGGAGAACATGAAGCAGAACGGCTATTACGACGAAACTCTGTCCCGGGGCTACGTTCTCCAGCTGATGGACACTACCCCCACCGCCGCCAACGTCAAAGAATACATCGATATTCTGAAAGACAAAACCTTGCTGCGCCGGGTGGCGGAGACGGCCGGCGACCTGACCGCTATGATTCAGCAGGGCACCAACCTCGGTCAGGACATTCTGGAGGCGGCGGAGCAGCGCATCTACGCCATCCGTCAGGGCCGGGCCGCCCGGGGGCTAACCCCCATCTCCGACGTGCTGGTCGACGTGTACGACCGGCTGAGCGAGTTGGCCGCCAGCGGCAGCGCCATTCCCGGTCTCTCCACCGGTCTTCGGGATCTGGACCGGGCCATTTCCGGCCTGAATCGCTCCGATTTGATTTTGCTGGCCGCCCGCCCCGGTATGGGTAAAACCTCCATGGCCCTGAACATCCTGCTGGAAGCGGGCAAAAAGTCGGGCAAGCAGGTGGCCTTCTTCTCTCTGGAAATGAGCCGGGAGCAGCTGGCTCTGCGTCTGATTTCCGGGGAGTGCTTCGTGGACAACAAAAAGCTGGTCACCGGCATGCTGACCGAGGAGGACTGGGAGAAGGTGGCGGTGGCCGCTGACTCTCTGAATCGTTCCAGCATTCTCATTGACGACGATTCCTCGGTTACCGTGGCCGATATCAACGCCAAATGCCGCCGGGTGGAAAATCTTGGCCTCGTGATTATCGACTATCTCCAGCTGATGCAGTCCGCGGGGGGCAAGACCCGCTCTGGAGACAACCGGCAGCAGATTGTTTCGGACATCTCCCGCTCCCTGAAAATTATGGCAAAAGAGCTCAACGTTCCGGTGCTCTGTCTCAGCCAGCTGTCCCGTGCCAACGAGTCCCGCCAGGACAAGCGGCCCATGCTGTCCGACTTGCGGGAATCCGGCGCCATCGAACAGGACGCCGATATCGTGATGTTCCTCTACCGGGAGGGCTATTACAACAAAGATACCGAAAACCCAAACCTGGCCGAGTGCATTGTGGCCAAAAACCGCCACGGCGAGACCCGCACTGTGGAGCTGCAGTGGCTGCCTGATTTTACCACCTTCAACGACATTGAGTGGCAGCATCAGGAATATTGATTCACCCCCGGACATGCGGGAGCCGACGTGAGGGAGGTCTTCTATGCTGGGCGCCATGGAACAATTGATCCGGGATCTGCATCTGCTCCGGCCCGGATCTACCATACTGTGTGCGGTGTCCGGCGGTGCGGACTCTGTCTGTCTGCTCCACGCCCTGTACCATCTGCGCCCCAAACTTGGGTTTCATCTGGCCGCAGCCCACTACAACCACCTGCTTCGTGGAGAGGAGTCCGACCAGGACGCCGCCTTTGTGGAGCAGTTTGTGGCGCTTTGCTGCGGGCAGCAGTACCTGGCCGACGGTTCTATTCTGCCTGCTGTCCCCCTCTTTTCCGGGCGCGGAGACGTGGGGGCGGAAGCACAGCGCCGGGGCACCGGCCTGGAGGAGACTGCCCGGATCATGCGGTACGCCTTTCTTCGTCAGGCGGCGAAGGAATCGGGAGCCGACTATATCGCCACCGCCCACACCGCTGACGACAATGTGGAAACCATCCTGTTTCACCTGGCCCGCGGCTCCGGCCTGCGCGGAATGACCGGTATTCAGCCCGTACGGGACGATTTGATCCGGCCCCTGCTCACCACCACCCGCCGTGAGATCGAGGCCTATTTGGCTTACTACGGGCTGCCCCATCGGGAGGATCATACCAATTCTGACGTCGTCTATGCCCGCAACCGCATCCGCCACCAGGTGGTTCCGGTTCTGGATGAGCTATGCCCCGGCTTTGCCGCTCGGGTGGCCAACACCGCCGCACTGCTTCGTTCGGACGAGGACTATCTGTCCACCCAGGCTCGAGACATCTCCCAGCACGCCGTCTCCCAGGGCGAGGGCCTGTCCATCTCCGCCGCCCTGATCGGCTCCTCCCCAGACCCTTTGGCTTCCCGGGCGGTACGTCAGCTGATCGGCCGGCTCAGCGGAGGGGATCAGGACTGCGCCGCCGCCCACCTGGAGGCGGTGGTTCAGCTGTGTCGAAACGGCGATCCCTCAGCCCAGACCCACCTTCCCAATGGAATGACCGCCCGACGGGAATATCAGCAGCTGATTTTGACCCGGAATGCCGCTGTCCCCCCGCTGGAAGAAACGTTCCTGCCTCTCCCCGGCGAAATTGCCGTGGGTGGCTGGTACGTTGCCTGCACCGCCCAAACCTACGCCGGCCAGCCTCAGGGGCCCTATGAAATCTGGCTGGATCGGGCCCGGGTAGGCGTTCTCACGCTCCGTGCACGGCGAACCGGAGACCGGCTCAAGCTGCTGGGCCGTCCGGAAAAGACGATAAAAAAATGGTGTATTGATGAAAAAGTGCCCGCCCGCCTACGTCCCGTTCTTCCTTTGCTGGAGGGGGACGGCCAGGTAGCTGCCGCAGCCGGACTCGGCCCGGCAGAGGGATTTCTGCCCCGCATGGGGGCGGAGGCCTGGCATATCACCATCAAAGCCCGTGCCATTTGATTTTTTTAAAAAAACATTATCTGGAAAGGAAGACACTCCACATGTTAGAGAAAGATATCCAGGAGGTCTTGTTCCGCGAAGATCAGCTGAAAACCCGCGTGGCGGAAATCGCCGAGGAAATTCAGCGCGACTACGCCGGTCAGGAAATTATGCTCATCAGTGTTCTGCGGGGATCCTTCATTTTTATGGCCGATCTGTGCCGGGCCATTGACCTGCCCTGCACGCTGGATTTCATGTCCGTCTCCTCTTACGGCAAGGGAACCTCTTCCAGCGGACAAGTTCAGATCACCAAGGATCTGTCCGAGGACATCTCCGGCCGCCACATCATTGTGGTGGAAGATATCCTGGACAGCGGAAATACCCTAAGCTATCTGCTAAAAATTCTGGAACACCGCCATCCCGCCTCCATCCGGCTTTGCACCCTGCTGGACAAGCCGGAGCGCCGGATCAAGCCCGTGGAGGTCCACTATTCCGGGTTTACCATCCCAGACGCGTTTGTGGTGGGCTATGGCTTGGATTACGCTGAGAAGTACCGCAATCTTCCTTATATTGGAATTTTAAAGCCCGAGGTCTACGGCGGCTGATCCGACCCGGCTATATCATTCCTTCGGGCTTGATCGCCCAACTGCACCCCCGTAACCCCTGCCGCCGGAAAGGATGTTTTGCCTATGAGACGCATCAGCCCCCGGGACTTAACCCTCTACCTGCTGGTTTTGCTGATGATGGCGTTTGCCGTTACCTCGCTTCAGCAGATGAACCGGGAGGACTCTCCTGATTACAGCCAAATCCGCACCTACTTTGTTCAGGAGCGGGTAAAATACTTTACCGTAAAGGATGAGGCCTTGACCCTTACCCTGCGGGACACAGGAGACAAAACCTCCACGGTTACCTACCATCTCTCCAATTTTAATATCTTCTACTCCGACATGCACGCGCTCATTGACAGCCAGCTGGCCTCCGGAGTGTTGGAGGGCTATGACTATCCCCCCGGGCTGGAGGGCGCCTGGTGGTATAACCTGCTCCCTTCTCTGCTGGTGCTGGGTGCAGTCGGTTTATTTCTGCTTTTCCTTTATCGCCAGCGCACTGCAGGCTTAGGCGGCGGGGGCGGCGGTGCTCCCGGCACCTCCCGCTTTGGTCATGCCCGGACCCGCACGCTGGCCGACCAGGGCAAACGGGTCACCTTTGACGACGTAGCCGGGGCGGAGGAGGAAAAGGCCGAGCTTCAGGAGATCGTGGACTTTTTACGTGACCCTCAAAAATTCACCGCTCTTGGCGCCCGCATTCCCAAGGGTGTTTTGCTGGTGGGCCCTCCCGGTACCGGCAAGACCCTGATTGCCAAAGCCGTGGCCGGAGAGGCCGGGGTTCATTTTCTGTCCATTTCGGGATCTGACTTTGTCGAGCTTTATGTGGGCGTCGGCGCATCCCGCGTCCGCGATCTGTTTGACCAGGCCAAAAAGGAGGCCCCCGCCATCGTCTTCATCGACGAGATCGATGCCGTCGGCCGGCAGAGAGGCGCCGGCTTAGGCGGCGGCCACGACGAACGGGAACAGACCCTGAACCAGCTGCTGGTGGAAATGGACGGCTTTGCTTCCAACGAAGGGGTCATCGTTCTGGCCGCAACCAACCGTCAGGACATTCTGGACCCCGCCCTGCTGCGGCCCGGCCGGTTTGACCGGCAAATTTACGTGGGCCTGCCCGACATCAAGGGCCGGGAGGCCATTCTGAAGGTCCACTCCAAGAAAAAGCCTTTGGCCGAGGACGTCTCTCTCACGGACGTGGCCCGCGCCACCTCCGGCTTTACGGGCGCTGATCTGGAAAATCTGTTGAACGAGGCGGCTCTTCTGGCCGCACGGGAAGACAAGCGGTTTATTACCCGCTCCGACCTTCACGAGGCGATGCTCAAGGTCATTGCCGGCCCGGAGAAAAAAAGCCGGGTGGTTACCGAGCATGCCCGAGCGCTTACCGCTTATCACGAGGCGGGCCATGCTGTAGTCATCCACGAGCTGGACACCCAGGACCCGGTTCATCAGATCACCATCGTCCCCCGCGGGCCTGCCGGAGGCATGACCATCTCCCTGCCCCGAGAGGATAAAGCCTACCTGTCCCGGAAGGAACTGGAGGAGCGCATTGCCGTCTTTTTGGGCGGCCGCGTGGCCGAGCAGCTGGTACTGGGGGACATCTCCACCGGAGCCTCCAGCGACATTCAAAAGGCGTCGCAGACTGCCCGGGCCATGGTCACAAAATATGGCATGAGCGACAAGCTGGGCGCTATTGCTTATGGAAACGAGAGTGATGAGATCTTCCTTGGGCGCTCTATGGCCCAGGCCCGCACCTACTCGGAAGAGATTGCCGGCCAGATCGACCAGGAGGTTAAGGCAATTGTAGACAAAGGTTACCGCCGGTGCGAGGAGATCCTGAATCGCTGCCGGAAGGAGCTTGAACTCACCGCCCGCTACCTGCTGGACCACGAGACGATGGACGCCGATGTCTTTGCCAAGGTATTTGCCGCCCCCGGATCCGAGGAGTTTGCTCCCTACTAGGAGGCATAAATAAAAAAGCAGAACGCATACGCGTTCTGCTTTTTCTTATACATAGCCGTACATGCCCCGCACAGAAACCTCTCCGGCGGACAGAGCCTTTCTCGTCCCGTCGGGCAGCTCCACCACCAGACGGAACTGGTCGTCAATGCCCACAGCAAAGGCCTCCTGACGGGATTTGGGCGTAACCAGCTGAACCTGGTTGCCCGGGGTCAGACAGTCTGCGCGGTACTTGTCCAAATATTCCTCTTTGTTCCGTGGAAATCCGGCATACATCCGATCCAGCGCCCGAATGACCTCCACCGCCAACCCGGACCGGCGCACCGGATGCCCCAGCGCCTGGGCCAGGGAGATCGCCGTATTCTGAATGTCCGCTTCAAAATCCTCGGTACGGTGGTTCACATTGATCCCGATGCCAGTAACCAGATATTGCAGGGAGTTAATTTCGCTCTCCAATCCCAGCTCGGTCAAAATTCCCACCAGTTTTTTCCCGTTCAGCACGATGTCGTTAGTCCATTTGATCCGTGGGCGAACACCGCAGGCAGCCTGAATCCCATCACACACCGCCACCGCTACCCAGGCGGTAAAGTCGGTCACCTCAACCGGCTCCAGCTTTGGCCGCAGCAGAGCGGACAGATAAAGTCCACACCCTTTGGGTGACTGGAACGCCCGGCCCAGCCGTCCCCTTCCCCCGGTCTGCTCCTCAGCCAGCACCACAAGCCCTTCCGGCGCGCCGGCCATGGCTCTGCGCTTACATTCGGTGTTTGTGGAGTCGATGATGTCCAGGCATGCCAGGGTACTGCCCACCAGACAGCCGGCCAGTGGCCCGGCCAGTTCTCCCTCCCGCACCCGGTCCGGCGCCGACTCCAGCCGATAGCCCCGATTGGGCGCCGAGGGAATGACATACCCTTCCTGGCGCAGCGCCTCGATCGCCTTCCACACGGCGGCCCGGCTCACTCCAAGCGTCCGGCTCATCGCCTCTCCGGACAAAGCCTCCGACGGGTGTTCCAACAGTAAGGACAGAACCTTTTCGCGGCTCATGACAGCTCCCCCCAATACAATTCGCAATCAAATTCAAACCAAGCACTGAGACTGGTACAATCCTGCCAGATGTTCCAAACTGGCAGGCAAAATTACCTTACATCTATTTTTGCGTGCGGAACAAACCGGCAACCCGAAAAAGCTTTGGCTTTCAAGGGAAAATCACTCTGTGCAAGTCAAGATTCTTGTTGCGTTTGCTGCAAACACTTTACACTTGTGCAGTCAGCTTTTGATACGCCGGTTATGCGGCGCGGTTTGTTCAACAGACATTATTATAAAAAAAAACAAGCCAAACGTCAACCAGCTTTTGCTCCGGTTGACACTTTGTCTGCCTATTTTGCTATGGAGGGACCGATTACGGAAACGGGAGCCCTGTCCGGGTTCCCGTTTCCCAAACACGGCTGTTGAAGCATTGAAACCATCTCAACACGCCCCTGCGAACGATCTTATGCATTTCATAAAACAACATTGTGGGGAGCGGTTTAATCCGCTCCCCACAAGAAAATACAATTATTGCTTGTCCTCGATTAGTCCGTAGTCCCCGTCGTACCGGCGGTAAACCACCGCGAAGGCCCCGTCGGCCTCCTCATCCTTAAACGCAAAGAAGCTGTGTCCCAAGAGGTTCATCTGCAAAATTGCCTCATCCCGGGTCATGGGCTTGATGGGGAAGGTCTTGCTGCGTACAATCCGATACTCTCCCTCTTCCGGCTCATCGGGGGCAAAGGAAGAAAACTCGTTTACGTCCAGCACCCGCTCAAACGCGCCTTGGCGCAGCCGCTTCTCCAGTCTGGTCTTATTCTTGCGGATCTGACGCTCCAACGTGGCAACAGCGGCGTCAATGGATGCGTGCATATCAGAGGTGCTTTCCGACACCCGGAAAATGGTGCCGCTGGATCGGATGGTAACTTCCACCTTATTCAGCCGCTCCTTCTCCAAGCTGAACGTAATCGCCGCAGTTGCATCCTCCTTAAAGAAACGGTCCAGCTTTCCCACCTTTTTCTCCGCGTAAGCATGGATAAAATCGGGCAGGTTCACCTTTTTGTCCGTAAATACGAATTTCATATTATCCGCTCCTTTCGCCCTAGGGGGCTGGTATGGGGAGGGGGGAGGGTTCCCCCTCCGTTCTTTTATTATAACACATTTGGGGTAAAACGCCATAGGCTCTTGTGAATTTTTTGGAAATTCTGCCCCCGAGCGCTTATTCCTTCACCCGTTTCCCTTCCACAAATACAGCCAGCACCCGGCTGAGCAGATTAATTGGGTGGCCGCTGGTGACCACAATATCCGCATCCTTCCCCGGGGTCAGGGAGCCCAACCGGTCCGCAATTCCGGCGATCTCAGCGGCATGAATGGTAATGGCGGCCAGAGCAGCCTCCGGATTCATACCCCCCTTCACCGCCATCGCGGCACAAAGCGGAAGATGCTGGATGGGCACCTCCGGATGGTCGGTGCAAATGGCCACCTTTACCCCCCGGAGGGTCAGGACGGCAGGACTCTCGATGGTCATGTTGGCCAACTCTGGTTTCGATCGATCTCCCAGGCAGGGGCCGGTGATCACAGGAACCCCCTCTTGAGCCAGCAACTCGGGGATCAGATGGCCCTCGGTCCCGTGAATGATCACGCACTTCAGTCCAAACTCCTTGGCAATCCGAATTCCGGTGGCAATGTCGTCGGCCCGATGGGCATGGATATGGACCGGCAGCTCTCCCCGAACGACCGGGAGCAGCGCCTCCAGCTTGGCATCGTAATCCGGCTTGTCCTCCTCCTCGTCCTCCTCCGCTCGCTCCAGCTTTTCCGCATACTCCAACGCTTTGGACAAATTTTCTCGGATAATGGCGGCAGTGGCCATCCGGGTCACGGGAGTTTCATGGCGTTCGTTATAGACACATTTTGGGTTTTCTCCCAGCGCCAGCTTCATCGCCACCGGGGTTTTCACCACCATGGCATCCACCCAACGGCCCGTGGTCTTGATGGCTGCAAGCTGGCCGCTGATGGGATTGGCGGAACCGGGACCGGTGAGGACGGTAGTCACCCCGGCGGCCCGTGCCTCGGCAAAACAGCGGTCAAGGGGATTGATCGCGTCAATCGCCCGCAAGTGGGGGGTGCAGGGATCGGTAGCCTCATTTCCGTCGTCCCCCTCAAACCCCTGGGCGTCCCCAAACATCCCCAGATGACTGTGGGCATCAATGAATCCCGGGAGAATGTGCCCCTGTCTGGCATCCAAAGTTTCTCCTTCCCAATGATCTGGACACTCCTCCATGGGACCAACCTTGGCGATTTTAGCCCCAGACACAGCCACATAACCATTTGGAATGGTCAGCCCATCCATGGTGTGGACGGTTCCGTTGATGATCAGCATACGATTTCCTCCAATTTTTGGATGTTTCGTCCCATTTCGACAAATGTTCCCATTGACCAAACTGGAAATCTGTGGTATTCTAGCCCACAGCTCGACCAATATGCTTTCTGTGTGGAAGTCTCTCCCCCGCACAAGCTGGGCGCCCCGAACGGGGCGTTCTTTTTTGTCTTGGGACAAAAAAGACTGCCGCCAGTGGCAGCAGTCTTTCGTGTCTTTGGATCTTACCGGCGTCCGCCGCCGCCGCGGCGATTTCCGCCCTTCTTCTCGATATAGCGCAGTTCGGACAACTTGTTGTCGGAAGACTGCATAAACTGCTTCAGCCGATCCTCAAAGTCAGTTGGCTCCTTAGGGGCCTGGCGGACTGAACCCGCAGGCCAGGATCCGCCCTGTTGACGGGGCCGGCCACCGCCAGCGCGCTGCTGGCCGCCGGGGCGCTGCTGACTGCCGCCCGCGGGATGCGCAGGGCGCTGAGGGGGCGGCGCGACTTGTTTGATGGACAAATTGATCCGGTTAGCCTGGTCAATGCCGATCACCTTGACCTTGACCTCCTGTCCCTCGTGCAGGTGATCCGACACCTCGTTGACATAGGAATAGGCAATCTCAGAAATGTGAACCAGCCCGGACTTTCCTTCCGGCAGAGCCACAAAAGCCCCAAATTTTGTAATCCCTGTTACCTTGCCGTCCAAAATGGACCCAACACCAAACTCCATAAGCGACCGAAATATCCTCCTTGTAAATTTCCCTCTGAACCACACGCCCACACACAACTGCGTCCGGTCAAACGGCTTTTCTTTAGTTTGCCACGTCGAAATACAGAATCTCGCCCTGCTTCACGTAGCCTTTGTCCCGGGCCACCTGCTCCAGCATCTCAGGATCGTCGCTGTTTTCGATGGCATCGGCCAGTTTTTGATTTTCCAGCCGCTGGTCGGCGACCTGCTGGGCCAGCGTGTCTCGCTGCCCCTGGGTAGCTTGGATCTGACCCCGGAGATCCAGCAGAGAGGTGGCCATATAAATCAGCAGAGCCAACACGACTATTTTGGTCAAAAAACCGGCTCGTTTTAGGCGCATATTCCCTCTCTCCTTTTTCCCGGGCAGTTCGGCGATAGGCTGCCTGCTCCACTCCCCCAGTTTTCTGTCTTATTCTATACCATTTTTCTCCGGAAAGAAAGGTGTTTTTCCCAAGTTTTCTGATTTTTTTTAAAATACTATCAATCACTCGTATCGGAATCGTCAAAATTCCCAAAAGCAGGGTGACTAAATCGGCCAAACGGTAGCCCAGCCACAGAAAAAAACGACTGAACAGCCAAAAATAGACACTCCCACCCAGCAGACAGAACACCGCTCCATACAGTCGGATCTGACCGCCCCAGGCTCTTTGAGACCAGAGAAACAGGGTTCCGGTCGCCACCAGCCAAAAGATCAGATCCAAAATGCCCCCCAAAAGGGGCAGCTTGATTCGGACCCGGAGGATACGAAACAGGTCATACGTCACTCCGAAGGCTACTCCCAACAGCAGGGCCTGGCACAAAGCCCGACCCTGCTGGACCACATCGATCGTCATCCTCCCAACAGACGGCTGAGCAAACCGCCCCGTTCCCGCCCGCGAGGCTCGTAGATCAGGGCATTGATCAGCCCTTCCACCTTCAGATCCCCCCCGTCCAGCGACAGTTTTTCAATGTGCAGGCCTTCTCCCTGTACTTCCAGTCCCCCGTGGGCGGTGGACAGAAGAATAGAGCTGTCATCAAAGCTCTCCACCTCTTCCACGCCGGTGATCGTCAGCTGCTCCCGATCTTCCAGCACCACCTGATGGCCCGTCCCCGGACGGAGCCGGTCATCCTCATATGCCATGTGATTCCCCTCCTCCCGTTTTTTCCATCTTATGGCGAAGACAGTTCCTTTTATGCTTTTTTTCTCTTAAGTGCAGGAACGATTGTCCAATTCACACATAGAAATGGCTGGCTGATTGTTGTACAATATAAAAAATTGATTTACCTCGGGAGGTCTCTATGACAAAGGCGATTTTTTTTGATCTTGACGGCACCCTGGTCAGCTTTCGAACCCATCGGATCTCACTCACCGCTCTGGACGCTTTAAGCCGGCTGCGGGCGCGGGGAATCAAGCTGTTTCTCTCCACTGGTCGGCATCCCAGGATGCTCTCTTATGTTCGGTCCGTCTTTCCCTTCGACGGCTGGATCACGCTCAGCGGCCAGTACTGTTACTGCGGCGACCGGGTCATTCACCGCAACCCCATGGATCGTCAGTCGGTTGCCGAGCTGGTAGAGGCCACGCAGACCGACGCGTTCTCCTGCATCTATCTGGAGGGGCAGGACATCTATCTCAACTACGCCGACCGGCACGCCCAAGAATTTATGAAGGATCTGTGCCTTCCCCTTCCCCCTGTTCAGCCGCCCCGTCGGGCCCTGAATGGGGAACTCTATCAGGCCATCGCCTTTTTATCCAAGGAAAACGAGTCTCTGCTGCTGACGAAGGCACCTCACCTGAAAACGACCCGATGGCATCCTTATTTTTTGGACGTGATCCCGTCTACCGGAGGGAAGGACAAGGGGATGGACGCCATGCTGGATCATGTTCACATCCCGCTGGAGGAGTCTATGGCCTTTGGAGATGGGGAGAACGATTTATCCATGCTGGTTCATGCCGGTGTTGGAATTGCCATGGGTACCGCCAGCGATGAAGTAAAGGCCGCAGCTGACTGGTCTACCGGTACCGTGGAGGAAGACGGCATTGTCTCCGCTTTGACCCATTTCGGCCTGTTATAGCTTTTTACACATTTTTTACAATTAGCTATGGAATTCGCCCCCCACATCGTGTACAATAAGGACAACTTTCAGAAACTAAGGGAGGCAACGATCGGATGAAACTCACTTTTTTTGGTGCGGCCCACGCAGTTACCGGCAGCTGTTACTGTTTGGAGGTAGGTGGCAAAAAGATCCTGATTGATTGTGGTTTACAGCAGGGCAGAGATGAGCATGATGAAAATGCCCTCAGCTTTAACCCCAGTTATATTGATTTTTGTATCGTTACACATGCCCATATTGACCACTCGGGCCGTATCCCTCTGCTGGTGAAGGAGGGCTATACCGGCCAAATTTTTACCACCCGGCTCACCGCCAAATTGATTTCCATCATGCTCCGGGACTCCGCCCACATTCAGGAAAGCGACGCCCAGTGGAAGAACCAGAAGGGAAAGCGTGCCGGTCACGAGGAGGTTGAGCCTCTTTATACCCTGGCCGACGCCGAGGCCGCTCTCCAGCTGCTTGTCACCTACGAGTATGGTCAGATGTTTGATCTATGTGAAGGGGTTAAGGTCCGGTTTGTTGACGCAGGCCATCTGCTGGGCTCCTCCTCCGTGGAGATCTGGGCGACGGAAGCCGGCGTGACCAAAAAGCTGGTGTTCTCCGGCGACCTGGGCAACGTGGATCAGCCCATTATTCGTGACCCGCAGTTTGTGGACCAGGCCGACTATGTGATCATGGAATCCACCTATGGCGACCGAGACCACGAGCCGCCCGAAAGTTACACGGTTGCTCTGGCCGCGCTCATCGATGATGTTTTCTCAAAGGGCGGCAACATTGTCATTCCCTCCTTTGCCGTGGGCCGCACGCAGGAGCTTCTGTACTTCCTGCGGGAGATCAAGGACCAGGGAATGGTAAAAAACGTTCCCAACTTTACCGTCTGTGTGGACAGCCCGCTGGCTGCCGAGGCCACGAAAATCTACGCCGGTGACCTTCACGGCTATCTGGATGAAGAGGCCATCGCCATTCTCCAGGGGGGAGATGATCTGTTCACCTTCCCCGGTCTCACCCTCACCCATTCCACGGAGGAGTCCAAGGCATTGAACATGGACAAGTCCCCGAAAATCATTATTTCCGCCTCCGGTATGTGTGACGCCGGCCGCATCCGTCACCACCTGAAACACAACCTGTGGCGTCCTGAGTGCGCCATCGTCTTTGTCGGTTATCAGGGGGAGGGAACTCTGGGCCGCCGCCTGCTGGAAGGTCTGGATACAGTCAAGCTTTTCGGGGAAGAAATTGCCGTTCGGGCCCGTATCATCAATTTCAAAGGACTGAGCTCCCATGCCGACCGGAGCCATCTGCTCGGCTGGATCGAACACTTCTCCCCCACTCCCCAGCAGGTCTTTGTCGCCCACGGCGACGCCCCCATCACGGAACTGTTTGCCGGAACGCTGAACGAGAGAGGCATCCCCGCCCATGCGCCTCTTTTTGAAGAGGTTTACGACCTTCTGGAAAACCGCATGCTGTCCCCGGGCGTGGCGCTGGAGATCAAACCCAAAAACGGCGGAGCGGCTCCCGCCTCCCACGCCTTCCTTCGCCTTCAGGACGTGTCCAAGGAGCTGGAACTGCTCATCAGCCGCAGCCGCGGCCGTCCCAACAAAGACCTGGCCAAATTGGCCGACCAGCTGCGCCAGGTCATGAGCAAGTGGGATTCCTGACACAATTGGGACAACGTTTGCATTTTGTTGGATTGCCCCGTTCGGACATCCGTTCTTTGGCTCCGGGCCACAGCCGTCTGGTTGGACCGTTGGCCGGTCGGATGATCTTACACCGCCGGGAGATACAGCAGCCGTTCCGATATCTTTTTTACGATTGGAGATCCACCCATGGAAATCGACCGCAAGGAGTTGAAACGCCGCTCCAGAGAGGCGATGGGCCTCACCCGTCCCCGCTTTTGGATCGTCACGCTGATTTATTTTTTGATGACGGTCGGTGTGAGCGACCTTCTGTCGCTTCTCCCCTTCCCTTCGGATTCTGAACCCGGCTTCAGCACACTTGCCTTTTTCGCCACTATTTTTCTGCTGCTGTATAAAGTCGTTGTAGACTTCGGCTTCCACCTCTGGTCCCTCTGGACCAGCCGGAAGCTCAACCCCGATCTTGGCTCCCTCATCCAGGGCTTTTCCGTGGCCGGCCGGGTCATCCTGATGAAACTGATCATTCTGGCACGAATTATGCTTTGGTCGCTGGGAATCTGCTTTGTGGCTCTGCTCCCCCTATGGGGGATGGATTCGCTCTCCTCGTTTCCTCTTCTGCTTTTCATGGTCATCGGCCTGTTGTACGCCGTTGTCTGGGTGCTCATGCTGCGCTATGCATTGGCTCCCTATCTGCTGGCGGATCGGCCGGATGACGGGGCGGGAGCCGCAGTCCGCCGCAGTGTAGCGCTGATGAAGGGCTGGAAGTGGGAGTTGTTTCGGCTGGAACTCTCCTTCCTCGGCTGGATTCTCCTTTCTGTCCTGCTTTCCGCGTTGGCATTTGCCCTGTCCTTGTGGCATGCCGGCGTATTCCATGCTTTGGCGGCATTTTCTTTTGAGGAAGTACCCGAGCTGGTGGCCGGCTACTCCATCTGGCAAAGCGGCCTTCCTGTAGATCTGTTTCCCCTTACCTCAGATCAAATTGATTTCTACTCCCTGTACGCCACGGTGTCCGACAGCATGTGGACTGCGCTGCTTACCGACCTAATTGCCTTGCCCCTTACTGTGTGGCTGACCCCATACCGCTCGGTGGCCCGGGCCGGATTTTACGATGCCCGGCTTCAGCTTCAGCGGGAGAACACCGATCCTTTGCCTCTTTGACTCTGCTTTTGATTGCTGTGCCCCTCGGATTTTCGGGGGGCATTCGCATAAAGTGCAAGAACATCTGTTTGACATTCGTACATATGTATGATAGAATAAGTCATGACATCATGGGATGCTGCCATGTGCCGGAAGGAGCTTTCTTATGGCTAAACTGACTGTCAAACAACAGGAGATTTATAATTATATCCTCTCCTTTACTAACCAGCACGGCTATCCTCCTTCGGTGCGTGAGATTGGGGCTGCAGTCGGCCTGAAATCTCCCTCCACCGTTCACTTCCACATGAAGGGACTGGAGGAGGCCGGGGTAATTATCAAGGCCGAGGGGAAAACCAGAGCCATTTCTCTGCCCGGCGTTTCCTTTGGGACCGTGGCCGAGGAGGAGGACTCCCATACCAATCAAGTTCCCATTCTGGGCAACGTGGCCGCCGGCTCCCCCATCCTGGCCCAGGAGTGTATTGAGGACTACCTGCTTTTCGACACGCAGGGGCTGTCTGGAGAGCATTTTGCCCTGACCGTTCGGGGGGAATCTATGCTGAACGCCGGTATTCTGCCTGGAGATCTGGTTGTGGTCCACCGCCAGCAAGACGCGCACAACGGAGAGATCGTGGTGGCGCTCTTTGAAGACGAGGCTACGGTCAAAACCTTATCCCGGAAGGACGGCCATACCTGGCTGCTTCCGGAAAATCCAGACTACGAGCCCATTGATGGGGCTTACGCCGAAATCATCGGAAAAGTCGTGGCCGTCATCCGTCGGTATTGACCTTTCAATTCCCACTTGCTTCCCTGACTCCGAAAAAACGGTGCGGACAAATGTCCGCACCGTTTTTTTAAATCTTTTTTCAGATTGGCTTAACGGGCATATCAACTGTTCGTTTCCCCTGTTCAAAACCGGAACAGAAAACCAATGAGCGCGGAGATTCCGATAAACACAATGGGATGGAGTTTTTTCATGGGGGTATACCGCATACAGAGGAACACCACCACTGACAAGATTACGGCAGGCCAATGGACCGTAACCATATGGCTCTCCACACCTCCTACCGTAAGCAGAACTGCAGCTGCCACCGTCAGGCAGGCAGAAGCAATGAGCGCAGTGGAAGCGGGACGTAGACCGTAAAATATGGCATCCACCAGTTTAGACTGGCGGAATTTCTGCAAAAATCCGGCGATGATAATGACGATTACAAGGGATGGGAACACCTCTCCCAATGTGGCAACAACGGCGCCGGGAATTCCTGCGGTTTCAAAGCCCACATAGGTGGCCATGTTGATTCCGATGGGCCCTGGGGTGGATTCCGACACGGCAATCATGGTGGTCAGCTGGGCGTTGGTAAACCAGCCGGTAGCCTCTCCCATGCTCTGAAGGAATGGGATGGTGGCCAGCCCGCCACCTACGGAAAACAGGCCAACTTTGACAAATTCATAAAACAGGCGCAGCAGGATCACGTGTCACCACCTCCCCTGACCAGGCGTGCCAGACGGCGTACCACATAGCCTGTCAGTCCCGCGGCCAGGATCAGGATCACCGGCGACAGCCCGACAAAGAAGGCCAGTCCCAGCACCGCAAGGAAAATACAAACCGTGGCAACATCCTTTACCGTGCTCTTGCCCAGCTTCAGCACGCTGGAGGCGATCAGCGCCACCACACAGGCATTGACTCCGGCCAATGCATGCTGCACCGCAGGCAGGTCTGCAAAGTTGGTCAGAAAGGTGGCAATCAGGGTAATAATGATAATAGAGGGGAACACCACACCCAGGGTGGCCAGAATTCCGCCCAGCACCCCTTTCTGCTTATATCCGATGAAGGTGGCGGTATTCACCGCGATAATGCCCGGAGTACACTGTCCGATGGCATAGTAGTCGGTCAGCTCCTCATCGGTGGCCCAGCCTTTTGTTTCCACTACTTCCCTCTGGAGAATGGGGAGCATGGCCATGCCGCCGCCAAAGGTGCATACTCCAATTTTTGCAAAGGTTAAAAACAAGTCCAGGTATGCATTCACGGCTGTCCCCTTCCTACACGTTAAACCGGAACAGGATGATGTCGCCGTCCTGAACAACATATTCTTTCCCTTCGGAACGAATCAGGCCCTTTTCCCGGGCCGCCGCCATGGTGCCGCAGGCCATCAGATCGCGGTAAGAGATCACCTCGGCCCGGATAAATCCCCGCTCAAAGTCGGAGTGGATCTTTCCTGCGGCCTGAGGCGCCTTCGTCCCTCTCTTGATGGTCCAGGCCCGGCACTCGTCCTCGCCGGAGGTCAGGTAGGAGATAAGCCCCAACAGCGTGTAGCTGGCCTTTACCAGCCGGTCCAGGCCGGACTCGGTCACACCAAGCTCATCCAAAAAGAGCTTCTTTTCCTCGGAATCCAGCTCGGCAATCTCCGCTTCCAGCTTTGCGCACACCGGGATGACCTGTGCCCCCTGGGCCTTGGCCCGCTCCTCCACGCTGCGGTAATAGTCCACGCTGTGCGGATCTGTAAAGCCATCCTCGTCCAGATTGGCTGCATAAATGACCGGCTTTAGAGACAGCAATTCGCAGTCAGGATACTCCTGCGCGATGTCCACCTCATACGTCCGGGCCGATCTGCCGTCGTTGAGCCAGTCCCGCAGGCCCTCAAACACCTCTGCCTCCTGGAGAAACTTCTTGTCCCCCTTGGCCGCCTTTCTGGCCTTATCAATGCGTCGTTCCACCATCTCCAGATCAGCCATAATCAGCTCCAGGTCGATGGTATCCATATCTCGGATCGGGTCGGTGGAGCCCTCCACGTGGATGACATTGTCATCATCAAAGCAGCGCACCACGTGGACAATGGCATCTGTCATGCGGATGTTGCCCAAAAACTTGTTTCCCAGTCCCTCGCCTTTGGAGGCGCCTTTCACCAGTCCGGCAATATCTACAAATTCAATGACCGCCGGGGTCGTCTTCTTGGGATGGTACATCTCAGACAACCGATCCAAACGGTAGTCAGGCACTGCCACCATACCCACATTGGGGTCAATGGTACAAAACGGATAGTTTGCGCTTTCCGCGCCGGCGTTGGTGATAGCATTAAATAAGGTGCTCTTCCCTACATTGGGCAAACCCACAATCCCTAATTTCACGGCGATTCCTCTTTTCCGTTGCTTGATTGACAAACATAATTCAAGGTATTATACCTGCTTTATCAGAAAGTTTCAAGTGTCGACGACACATCCTCCTCCAAGTCTTCCGGCAAGGGGCGTCGCCGATGTTCCACCGGGCCCCACTCGGGCAGAGGCAGCCGCTGCATCGCTCCGAAGGTCCTGGCTTTTAACCCTGGGTAGCAGCCCTGAAGTTCATAAACCAAATTCTTGATCTCCTGACGCTTGGTGTTTCCGTTGGCCGGACAAGGGTTTTCCGTCACCGGCAGGTTCAGGCGCTGGGCGGTATGACGGATCAAGTTCTCTCCACAGTACAGCAGAGGGCGGATCTGCGTGATCCCCGTCCGGTCCAAAAAGGTGACGGGCTGAAAGCAGGACAGTCGTCCTTCAAACAGGAGCGACATAAAAAAGGTCTCGATCGCATCGTCATAGTGATGGCCCAAGGCAATCTTGGTGATCCCCCGGGCCAGCATGGCCTCGTGGAGGGCCCCCCGGCGCATTTTTGCGCACATGGAACAGGGATTTTTTTCCCGGCGCACGTCAAAAATAATGTGATGGATCTCGCTGTTTAAAATGGTATATGGAACATCCAGTTCCTGACAAAACCGAGCGATGGCGGAAAAATCCATTCCCGGTCTGCCTTCCGCATGGCCCATATCCAGGGTAAGCGCCTCTACGGTAAACGGAATGGGATAAAATTCCCGCAGCTTTGCCAGCGCGACCAGCAGGATTAGGGAGTCCTTTCCTCCGGACACCCCCACAGCGATTCGATCGCCAGGCTGAATCATTTCATAGTCTTCCACACAGCGGCGGGTCAGCGACAGAATTTTGTTCATATGGGGCCTCCTTTGACCGGAATCTGGCGTCTAAATGCGGATTTTAGCCCTTTCTTTGCTCATTTCTTTTTAAAAACTCAGTTCAAAAAAGAAAAATTAAATGTGAGATTTCGAGAGATTTTAAGAGAAAAATAAAGCATAAGCGAGATTGTGCATTGTTAAATGAATTTTTGCAAAAAAGTCCGTTGACACCCGGCCACCCCCGTACTATAATACAAAACGCTCCGCTTGTACAGAAGCGGGGGTAAATTATTTTATCACAAACCAAGTGGTTGAGATAAGTAGAGGAAAATGGAGGTTTCACCTATGTCCACTTTTATGGCAAATAAGGGGAACATCGTGCGCAAGTGGTACGTCCTGGATGCCGCTGGCAAACCCTTGGGCAAAACTGCCGCCATTGCCGCCGACCTGCTGCGCGGCAAACGCAAGACCGAGTATACCCCCCATGCGGATTGCGGCGATTTCGTCATCGTCATTAACACTGAGAAGGCAGTTCTGACCGGCAAGAAGCTGGATCAGAAATTCTATCGCACCCACTCCGGCTGGGTGGGCGGTCTGAAAGAGGTTAAATACCGCACCCTGATGCAGACCAAGCCCGAACTGGCTATGAAGCTGGCGATCCGCGGCATGATGCCCCGGAACGTCATCACGAAGGACTCCCTGACTCGCCTGCACATCTATCGCGGCGGCGAGCACGAGCACGCCGCCCAGAAGCCTGAAGTCTGGGCTGCCGAGTAAGAGGAGGATTGCAATATGTATAAGAGCAAGAAGCCCTATTTTTACGGTACCGGCCGTCGGAAGTCCTCCGTGGCCCGCGTCCATCTGTTCCAGAACGGCACTGGCGCCATCACCATCAACGGCCGTGACATCGACGACTACTTCGGTCTGGAAACCCTAAAGCTGCTGGTCCGGCAGCCCCTGGTCGCCACCGAGCAGCTGGGCAAGGTAGATATTGTCGCCACCGTAACCGGCGGCGGTGTTACCGGCCAGGCCGGCGCGATCCGGCACGGAGTCGCCCGCGCCCTGCTCCTGGTCAACGAGGAGTACCGTCCCGCTCTGAAGGCCGCCGGCTTCCTGACCCGCGACCCCAGAATGAAGGAGCGCAAGAAGTACGGCCT
>JBFWME010000016.1:0-18588 GCA_050251755.1 Lawsonibacter sp.
ATGTGGCCCGACTCCAGGCCGCTCTGGATGGATTGGGCCTGGACGGCTCCCACCGCCTGGTGGTGGTGCTGATGCAGCTGGTTAACCTGATGCAGGACGGCAAGCCCGTCCGGATGTCCAAGCGCTCTGGTAAGACCATTGCGCTCCACGATCTGCTGGATGATATCAGCGTGGACGCCGCCCGGTATTTCTTTAACTCCAGAGCCGCAACCACGCCCCTGGACTTTGACCTGGATCTGGCGGTCCGTCAGGACAGTGAGAACCCGGTTTACTATGTCCAGTATGCCCACGCCCGCATCTGCTCTCTAATCGCCCGGTTGGCGGAAGAGGGGGAGACTGTGCCCGCTGCCGATGCGGTGGATGCCGCGCGGTTGGAAACGGCAGAGGAACTGGCTCTGGTCAAGTCTTTGGCCCAGTTCCCCGAGGAGCTGCACCTGGCGGCACGGGATTACGATCCCAGCCGTATCAACCGTTACTTGGTGGCTCTGGCCGGAGATTTCCATCGTTTCTATAATGCCTGCCGGATTAAGGGGGAGGAGCCCCGGGTCCTAGCCGCCCGGCTGAAGCTGGCCGATACGGTGCGCTCTGTTTTGTCCAATGGGCTGGGACTCTTAGGAGTATCTGCGCCGGAAAAGATGTGATGCAAAAAAACACGCCCGGAGCCGGGCGTGTTTTTTATAAGGAGGGAGCTTTGTGAAGGATGAATCTGTCCCCCAGGACCGGGTGGAGGCCCTGGCTCGTCTGCTGAAGGAGCGCAGGCCAGGTCTGATGGATGCGGTTGGAGAGTATGCGGTGCTGGTGCCTTTGGTGGAGCGGGAGGACGGGCTGTATCTGCTGTATGAGGTTCGTTCTCACACAATGCGCCGCCAGCCGGGAGAGGTATGCTTCCCGGGAGGCAGGGTGGAGGGGACGGAGTCCCCTGAGGCCTGCGCTCTGCGGGAGACGGAGGAGGAGTTGTCCATTCCGCCTTCTGCCATTCGCATTTTGGGACGACTGGACTTTTTTGCCCATCGGGCCAACTTTATGATGTATCCCATCCTGGCTCTGGTGGAACGGGGAGCGGCGGATCATATGACCCTAAATCCCGGAGAAGTGGATGAGACCTTTCTGGTTCCGCTGTCTTACCTGCTGAACACACCCCCGTTGGAATATGATTACCGGCTGATTCCACAGACAGAGGAGAACTTCCCCTATGAGCTGATCGGCATTCCAAGGGACTATCAGTGGCAAACTGGCCGTGTGAACGTTCCGGTCTATCCCTGGCAGGAGCATGTCATCTGGGGCCTTACCGGGCGGATTACGCGGCACTTGGTGCAGCGGATCCAAGAGGCCGAACGGCAGAATGATAAGAGAGACGGGCACGAGCAGGAATCTGATCCGTAAACAGGTGGGGTTGGATTGAAAAATTCCCGGAACCGAAGTGTCGGAACCGGGAATTTTTATTGCCTGATCGGGGAAGAGACGCAGTGCTTCGGAATAATTTCATACCTGTGTATTCCGATGAGCCTGCTTAGCGTCGGCGTACCTGCTGCTTTTGGCGGGGCAGTTTGTGGGAAAGAACGCGGGGCTTACCCTGTTATACTTCACTTGAAGTACTGGGGATAATCCTTTTGGATGGTTTCCTTGTCCACTTGATAGCGGGACAGATGCTTTTCCATTACCTGGCCAGCCAACTCTGGATTGCGGCCTGCAATCGCCTCGGTGATGGCGCGATGGTCGGCCACCGTCTTGTTGTCCTTGATGCTGGCCAGACTCATGCGGCGCACTCGGTCAAAGTGGATGGTGAACGATACCATCATGGCATAGGTTTGGCACTTGTGACAGATGGAAAACAACATACTGTGGAACTCGTTATCCAGCTTCATCAGACTGCTTTCTCCGTTTTTGCCGTCTGGATTTTCCAGGTAGAACTCTTGCAGGCGCACACAGCGGCGCAGCTGATTGAGGTCGTCTCCGGTGGCCATCTCGCAGGCCAATTCCACCACGGCCTTTTCCAGCACCAGGCGGGTGAAGCGCGCCTCCTCCACCAGGGCATAATCAATAAGAGAAATGTAGCTGCCCTTCTGGGGATAGATCTCCACAATCTTGCTTTTGGACAACTCGATGAGAGCCTCTCGTACGGGAGTGCGAGACAGGCCCATTTCCTGGGCAAGCTCGCTTTCGCTTACCATGCTGCCGGGCTCCAGTTCCAGCCAAATGATGTTTTGTTTTAACACGCGCAGGGCGTAATCGCGCCCTGTCTCTCGGGGCTGACGAGCAGTGATGATCATGATGAACTGACTCACTTTCTGGCAAATGTTAGAACTCTAGTAAAGGTTTAAGACTAGTATACCAGAAAACCAGTCAAAAGTCACCTTAATGATTTCAAATTTTGACAAATTTTTTATTGGAACAGATAATTATGCAGGGTGGTGCGCACGGCCCCGGGACCGGCCAACTGCTCGACGAACATGGTCTCGATTTTTGTTGCCAGTCCGGCCTGAACCAAGTCACTGCCAAAGATCGCAGCGTTTGCCAAAATGTCCTTGAGCTGGCCATGATAAGTTTCAGGCTGGCCCACGGTGATGCCGGCCAGTTTGGCTTGCAGTTCGTCCTTGAGCGGGTCGCTGGACACTTCGATGGCGTTGCCCTCGTCGTCTACAGCCAGCAGGTAGCGCAGCCATCCTGCGATGGCCAGAGGAATGCTGATCAAGCATTCCAGGCTGCGGCCGGCGGCCAGGTAGCTCTTAATAGTTTCACCAAACCGAATGCCAACCTTTTGGCTGGTATCGGTGGCGATGCGCTGGGGCGTGTCAGGCATGAAGGGGTTGGGCAGCCGCTGCTCCACCACCTCGTCAAGAAACGCTTTTGGGCTGAGGATACCGGGGTCCACCACCACAGGAAGTCCCTCCACATAGCCCAGACGCTTGATGAGCGCCACGATGTCCGCATCCTTCATTTCCTCACAGATGAGTGTGTAGCCCAGCATGCAGCCATATACGCTCATGGCGGTATGCAGAGGATTGAGGCATGTGGTTACCTTCATCGTTTCCGTCTGATTCACGGTTTTCCGGTCGGTCAGATATACCCCGGCCTTTTCCAGAGGCGGACGGCCAGCGGGGAACTTATCCTCTACCACCAGATACTGAGGCCGCTCCGCGTTGACAAAGGGGGCGATGAAGGTGTTTTTGCTGGTAATGATCGGCGCCATACCTGCAATGCCTGCCTGTACAAGACTGTCCTCCACCATCTTATGGGGACGGGGGGTGATCTTGTCGATCATGCTCCAGGGGAACGTGATTTTGTGTTCATCCTGCAAATAGTCCATAAAACCCTGCTCGACAAAGCCCTGTTCCAACCAAGCTTTGGCCAGAGTCAAAACACTGTTTTGCAGCTTTTCTCCGTTATGACTGCAATTGTCCATACTCACCAGAGCCAAAGGAGCAGCGCCCGCCTGGTAGCGCGCGTGCACCAGGGCGGTCACCAGACTCATGGCATGGCGGGCCTTGTCTGGGCCTTCCTGGATGTCGGCCTCCACCACAGGCAGCAGTGTGCCCGTCATGTCCCGTAAAGCATAGCCTTTTTCCGTGATCGTAAAGCTCACCATCTGCAGGCCAGGGTTCAAAAAGATCGTTTTCAGCTGGGCCATCTGGTCCGGCTCGGCGCTGTTGGCGCGCAGACCGCGTGCGATACTGGCCACGATCTCACGGCTGGTGGTGCCATCTGGATTCAGCGTAACGTTGAGCGTCATATTATCGTGGGGCAGATAGATCTTGTCAATGATGTCATAATCAAAGGTGTCGGCCGCGATGATGCCGCTTTGGGCCAAACCCTGGTTTAGCAGCTCTTGTTGAAGACGGGCGATAAAGCCGCGAAAAATGTTGCCAGCGCCAAAGTGAACCCATACGGGATGCGCGTCGGTATGGGCGGCCATCTCGGCCCAGTCAAAACGGGGCAGGGTCACACCTGCGGATTGCCACTGTGCGGCGTTTTCTTTTACACTCTTTGCATTTAGTTCCAGCATAATCAGGTTCTCCTTTTTACCGCAGAAAGAATGGGACAAAACTGGTCAGAACGGGAGCGATCCCGGCCACGGCGGTTCCATGGCCGGGAACTCAGTCCCGATGGGTTTTCTCAATGGCCTCCCACAGGCCGTTCAGGTAGCAAGCGCCCAGAGCACGGTCATAGAGGCCGTAGCCGGGGCGGCCCACCTCGTCCCAGATCATGCGTCCGTGATCAGGCCGCACATAGGTGTCGGGGCAAGTCTCAAAGATGGCCTTCATGATTTCGTACATGTCCAGGTCGCCAGTGCTGGAAAGGTGTGAGCTTTCCCGGAAGCAGCGGTCGCTGCCCAGGTGTTTGACGTTGCGCACGTGCATGCTGCCAATGCGGCCCATCTCACCAAAGTGGCGAATGATCGCGGGAATGTCATTGGCTACATTGCTGCCCAGAGAGCCGGTGCACAGGCATACCGTGTTTGCTGGGCTATTATTTAGGGCCATAATGCGGTCGTAGCCAGCCTGGTCGTGAGCCAGGCGGGGCAGGCCAAAAATGGGCCAGCCCGGATCGTCCGGGTGGCAGCTCATTTTGATGCCGCACTCCGCACAGACAGGAATGACAGCGTCCAGGAAGTACTTAAAATTTTGCAGAAGTTTCGCTTCGTCAATGCTTTTGTACAGCTCCATGGTGTGTTCCAGCTCGGCCAGACGCTCGGGCTCCCAGCCGGGGAGAGAAAAGCCGTTGGACTGACTGGCCGTCTTTTTGACAATCTCCATGGGGGTCATATCGCCCAGTTCTTTTTCGTCAAAGTACAAGCTGTTGCTGCCGTCCTCGGGAATCACCCGTGCCAGGTCGGTACGCAGCCAGTCCAAAACGGGCATGAAATTGTAGATAATGACCTTGACGCCATATTTGGCAAGGTTCCGGATGGTGGTGATGTAGTTTGCAATGTACTCATCGCGGGTGGGCAGGCCCAGCTTAATGTCCTCATGGACATTTACGCTCTCAATCACCTCGCACTCCAACCCAGCAGCATGGATTTCGTCCACATAAGCCTTTATTTCGGGTTCTTCCCATACTTCGCCGGCGGCCTTGTAATCCAACAAGCCCATGACGCCAGTCATGCCGGGAATCTGTTTGATCTGCTTGAGCGTGACGGAATCATGATCTGAACCATACCAGCGGAATGTCATTTTCATAGTGCCAATACTCCTTTTTTCTCGTAGCACCCAAAGCGCTGCCGCCACAGAGGCGGAGGAACGCCTTTTTAGGGGCTGTTTTGTTATGCGCCATACACCAGATTAGGCAGCCACAACACGGCGTTGGGGAACAGCACCATGAATACGACGACCAGAAGAACAGCGATATAGAACGGCCAGCCATATTTCACCGTCTCCTCCACCGGGCATTCCATGATGTCGGAAGTGGTGTAAAGGGCTGTGCCCACAGGGGGGGTCATGACACCGAACGTGACGCAGGTCATCATGATCATGCCAAACACAACCGGATCGACGCCCACGCTTTCCATGACGGGAAGCAGGATAGGGGTCAAAATCAGAGCGATGACGGTGGTTTCCATGAACATGCCGCAGAACAGCAGGAACAGGATGACAAGCACCAGAAGAACGGTGGGATTACTGGTGATCGACACCAGTCCGTCAGCCAGGGTGGTGGTAAGGTCGTCGTACACCACACCGTAGCCAAAAATGCCCGAGAAGGCCAGAATGATGGTAATGACGGTGATGTCCTTTACGCTGTCTTTCAGGGTGGTCAGAAAGGTCTCCCAGTTTAGTTCCTTATAGATCACCACACCTACGAACAGAGCATAGGCCACGGCAAACGCACCGGATTCAGAGGGACTCATGATACCAAACCGGATGAGCACGACGAGCATAATGGGGAAGATGAGTGCCCAGATGCTGTTGATCATCGCCTTGCCGATTTCGGACAAACTGGCAGCCTTTGGATGCTCGGGCTTGTAGCCAAAATACCGGGCCGACAGGCTGCAGGCGATCATCAAGAAGGCGCACATCAGACCACCTGGTATCCAGCCTGCTAAAAACAAGCGGCCGATGGATACTTCACCCACTGTGCCATAGATGATAAGACCCATGCTGGGGGGAATAGTTGCCACGATCAGTCCGGACAGGCCGTTGATGGCGGCGCTCCACCCCTTGGCGTAACCAAGGCGGGTCATCTCAGGGCCCAGGATGCGGGTCTCCATGGCAGCGTCAGCCACGGCGGAACCGGATACGCCGCCCATCAAGGTAGACATCACGCAGGACACCTGGCCCAAGTTGCCGTACATATGGCCGGTAAGCACGTTGGCCAGCTTCATGAGACGTTTGGTGATTCCGCAGCTGTTCATCAGGTTGCCCGCCAGAATGAACAGGGGAATGGCTAACATGGTGAAGCTCTGGCTGGTAGAAATGGATTTCTGCACCAGTACGCTCATGGGCAGATCACGAAGGACAAAGAAAGTAAAACCGGAAAGGCCGATGGAGAATGCCACAGGCATTCCCAACACTAAGAAAATCAAAAAGACGACGATGGCAATGCCCATTAGTTCTCCCCCCATTTCTCAGTCGGTGTTTTGATGCCTTGTACCATCCGGATGAATTCAGAGATAATCATGAGCAGCGCTCCCACAGGCACGGAAGCCGTGACCCAAGCGTAACTGATGCCCAGGGTTGAGATGCTGCGCTGCAGGCCGGTGATGACCATAATATAGCCATAATAGACCAGTACGCACAAAAAGCAGATGATGATGCCTTGAAATACGATACTGAGCCATTTCTGTATGGCCTTAGGAAGAAACTTCACCAAAACATCGATGCCGATGAGACGGGTGTTGCGGATTGCTAAGTCGCTGCCCAGAAAGATCATCCAGGCAAAGGCGAGCAGAGCGGCATCCTGCGCCCAGTTTAAAGGATGCCGGAAGGTGCGGAACACGGCCGAAACAAAGACCAGCGCCGCAATGCAAAACAAAAGCACCATGGCAAAAATCTGCTCAAATTTGCAGAATTTGTTGTAAAATTTTTTCATTTAATTGGCTCCCATACTCTGTGTCACAAAGGTGGCGCACCGGGTTAAAACCAAAGCCTGGACGGGCGCGGAGCCCGTCCAAGCTTTGGTTCTCCTCACTTGGAGTCCGGCCGGATTTGCAGCTTAGGCGCAAATTATCCCTCTTTACCGATCTCGTTGTAGATTTCCTGGCGCAGTTCGGTCCAGCCCATCTTGTCATAGGCGGCCTTGGCGGCATCCTTGAAGGCAGCCTTGTCAACCTCAACGACCTCCATGCCATTGTCGATCAAAGTTTGCTCCATCTCAGGCTGGAGACTCTCAACATATTTTGCGTTCTCGTAAGCACAGTCGTAAGCGTCCTTCAGCAGGATCTCCTGGTACTCGGCAGGCAGGGTCTGGAACCAGGTCTCGCCGGCGACCAGGCAGTTGATCAGATTGATGTGTTCGGTTTTGTCGATGTATTTGCACACTTCATCGATGTGGGTGGAAACGGCGCTGGTGTACTGCACTTCGCAGCCGTCGATGACCTTGGTCTGAATGCTGTTGTACACCTCGCTCCAAGCCACGGCGTAAGCGGTAGCACCCATGCTTTCGATGCTGTTCACCCAGGGATCTGCGCCGGGGGTGCGGATTACCATGCCATTCAAGTCAGCGGGAGTGGTGGCGGGTTTGTTCGTCATAAAGGAACGGGCACCGTCGTAAAAGTTGAAGCACAGCACACGGATCCCCTGCTGAGTCAACTCGTCCTCCCAGCCCTTAAAGGTATCGGTGGCCATGACCTTGCAGGCTTCGTCATAGCTGTCCACCAGGTAGGCCATATTGAAGATGCCCATGTCATAGACGTAGTTGCTCATACGGGCAGCGTCGGTCAAAACGGCAATATTCATGCCCTGAAGGGCCTGATCGATCATGTCTTCCTCGCCGCCCAACTGGCTGGAGGGGTAGATGGTGATCTTGACGCCGCCGTTGGTGTCCTCGGCCACTTTGTCGGCGATATTTTGCAGGCCTTGTACGATGGGAGCGGTCTCAGCCTGGGTGGTGGACACCTTCAGCTCGTATACCTTATCGGGGGCGGCAGCGCTGGAAGAGCCGGAACTGGCAGCGGGGGTGCTGGAAGTCGTAGAGCCGCCACAGGCCGCCAGGCTCATGGTCATGGCAGCAGCCATGACGAGTGAAATAAACTTCTTCATTTAAAAATCCTCCTTCTTTTTGCCTTGTATGAAAATGATATCTGCAAACGGTCAAACGCCGATTACATTTCAATGGGGAAAACGCGGATTCAGACCAGTGTGGGCGGGATGCATTCCACGAGCTTCAGCCCATGGCCGCTCAGCGTAAGGCGCTCCACCCCGGCAGGCACCAGCACAAAGTCACCCTGGCACACGGGCAGGGTTTCGGCAGAGGTGGCGGCCTGGCCTTCTCCTTCGACCACGGTGAGCACCGTGAGCTGCGCAGAGCGAAGCGTGTGCCAGATGCCATCAACGGCAAGGCTCCGCATCCCAAACAAACGGGTGTAGCGCTCGTCAATGAGCTGGGTGACGACAGCGCCTTCCTCCCGATGGGCCCGAGGCTCAACTTTCCAGCGAGCTTCCACCTCATTCTGAGTCAATCCCTCATAGTGGAAGCAATCCAGCATCTTCTCAAAGCCGACGCCCTGGTGACACTGATCCATATGGATGTGCAGACCTCCGGGAGTCACTAGCTCAGTACGCATGGTGTAATCGGTGGGTTCCTGCACCTCAATCAAAAAACAGCCTTCGCCAATGGCATGGGGGACGCCGCCCTGAACAAGAAAAGAATCGCCTGCCCGGACAGGAATGCGGTGCAGACTATCCAGCATGCCGGGAATGTCCTGTGTATCAAACAGTTGTTTCCACCGCTGGCGGGTAACACCGGGTTTAAATCCCATGTAAATGCAGGCATCCGGGCTGCCGCCCAGGATATACCAGGCTTCGGTTTTTCCATATTCGGAGTGAAAGAACTGTTTGGCATAGGATTTGTCTGGATGTACCTGAATGGTGAGGCGCTCACCTGCGTCTATGATCTTGATGAGCATACCCAGCGTGCTGCCCAACCGATGAGCATGAAGTTCACCGAACCAAGCGGCGGGGTCGGCCTCAAACAGTGCTTTCAGAACAGGCTGGCCCGGTAGATTGAGAACACGGCTGAGACCTTCGGAGGTGCTCTCTCGTCCGGGGTTGACGGCCAACACAGTGGAAGCAATCCAGTCTTCCGGAAAGTGCCCGTTTTCCTGGCGGGGACGGCCGTGCCACTCATCGATGCGCTGCCCACCCACATAGGTGCGCCATACACGGGTTTCCCCCACCTTCAAAAGGTTGGTTTGAAATTGTGGCATGGTAGAATGCCTCCCGCGAAATCAATATGTAAGCGGGGGTTCCGCTCTTGACCAATAATAACACTAGTATACTAGAAATTCAACTAGACAAGTTAACAAAAATTGAAAGAAAAAATTTACAGATACAACAAAAAACAATTTGAAATTAAATTCTTGGTAGCAAAGTTGACGGATAATAAAGGTTTTGTTTTCTAATATTGTGTAGTATACTAGTAGATATGAAGTTCGCGCAATTGGGAACACCGGCGGCAAAGCCGCGCGGGAGAAAGGACGATAAATTGTGTTTACGATCACCAGACAAAACCACCCGGCACAACATGTTTGCTACCAGCAACTGGTGCTGGCCGATACGACAGCCAATACCACGGTGACGCTTACCCCTGAACGAGGAGGAAGCGTCACTGGCATGACGTTGGGCGGGGAGGAGTATCTGTGGCTGCGCCATCCCAATTTTGAACAGAGTACCCGCCCGCGTTGTGGGTTGCCTGTGCTGTTTCCCACCTGCGGGCTGTCACCGCAGGGCAAAAACTGTTTCGATGGACAGGATTATCCCATGAGTATCCATGGCTTTGCCTGCCTGATGCCCTGGCAGGTAACGGAGCAGGGTACACAGGACGGCGCGTGGGTTACCCTGTCCTTGCGGGAAAACGCGCTGACACGGGTCCTTTACCCCTTTGCATTTTATATGGAGATTACTTACCGGCTCAAAGGACATACCTTGTTTTTGGAGCAGCGGATCGAAAATTGCGGAGAGACGCCCATGCCCTTTTCCTTTGGTTATCACCCCTACTTTGCAATAAGCGATGTGCGCAATCTTTCTTTTGAGGTAACGGCGGGGCGGGAGCAAGGACTGACGGAGGAACAAGCCCACCCGTTTCATGGGGTGGACTTCCCCTACAACGACCATGAGACCACTCGGGGGTATCGAGATGCGGTTGGGCCTGCCGCGTTTATCGATCGCGCCACGGGCCACCGGGTAACGGTGAATTTTGACCGGCAGTTTAGCAATCTGGTACTGTGGAGCCAGTGCCGTGAAGGCTTTGTGTGCGTCGAGCCATGGAACGGCTGGCCCGGCAGCCTTTCCGGGCCGGAGCATGAACTGGCAGCACCGGGTCAGAGCTGGCAGAGCCTTGTGTCCATTACGGTAGAAAAAGTTTGAGGAGCAGCAACAAACGTGGCGTTTGCCCAGAGAAAGCGGCTTCGGTGTGCAACAGCAGCCGGACCAGGTCAAATTGCGAGTCAGAACGGGAAAGGAATAAGCATTAATTTACCAAAATACCATTACCATAGCTTGTAATGTCAGCGCCTATTGGAAAAGTAGAAAATCCCAACAAAAGACCAATATATTACCATAATTACTGTGGATACAATTGCAGTTTTCAGATTTGATGTAGATGTTAATCCAAAAAAGCTACTCCACCCCAACACTGTTTGGTGAGGTGCTTTTATTGCCTCAATCCAAAGACTGGCAACAATAATGGTCAGGATAATCGTCCGATAAAAGCCGCCCGTAAAAAACAAAGATATCATAAGGATCAAGCGAAAAACAAAGAGTATGTTTTCTAAGTGTTTACTCATAACGAAACCTCCTTAATAGAACATACTGCAATAGTCTCCGGCAGGGTTTTGCCGCGACTGAAAATGTCTCCTATCTGCCAATGCATGAAGATCCTTTTCCTTTAACTGTATCTTATCATACTGTCCAAAATATTAACACCAACCCTTATAGTTGAAGGGTGAAATTTCAGTTTTAATATAGGTTGTCCTCTTGACAAATGGCCATTTTATTGGTAAACTATCAAAGCCGCTTTGAGTGGGGAAGGAGCGCCGAGCCGCGGGGAACCGCGTGCAGCACGGCATCTTTGACAAGTGGAACCCGGTTCCCTCCCAGGAGAGCGAGCCCGTAATGAAGGAGTTGAAACAAATGCAGGCAATCATCGTGACCGGCGGCAAGCAGTATAAGGTGAGCGAGGGCGATACCCTGTTCATCGAAAAGCTGGAGGCCGAGGCAGGACAGAACATCACCTTCGACCAGGTGCTGGCCATCCTGGACGGCGACAATGCCACTTTCGGTGCCCCCGTTGTTGAGGGTGCCGCTGTGGACGCCACCGTTGTAAAGAATGGAAAGGGCAAGAAGATCCGGATTTTCAAGTACAACGCGAAGAAGGGCTACCGCAAACGCCAGGGCCATCGTCAGCCCTACACCAAGGTGCAGATCGGCGCCATCAAGGCCTGATGACCACCGTGACCTTCTATTCCGAGGGCAGCCGAATTGTGGGCTTTGAAGTCAAAGGCCACAGCGGATATGCCCCCGAGGGTGAGGATATCGTCTGCGCTGCCGTGACCAGTGTCGTCCGATTGACCGAGTGCGCCGTCAACGACGTGCTGGGCCTGGAGGCATCGGTTAAGGTGCGGGAAAAGGACGCATCCATCACTCTGAAACTCCCCAACGGCTTGGGACAGACCAACGAGAGTACGTGTCAGACCCTTCTGGCCGCTCTGATGGTTCACTTTGTCCAGCTGGCGGAGGAATACCCTGACCATATTTCTGTCTTGGAGGTGTAAGATATGCTGAAGATCGGTTTACAGTTTTTCGCCCATAAAAAGGGCGTCGGCTCCACCCGCAACGGCCGCGATTCCGAGGCCAAGCGCCTTGGCGTGAAGCGGGGCGACGGTCAGTTTGTACTGGCCGGCAACATTCTGGTACGTCAGCGCGGGACCCACATTCATCCCGGTGTTAACGTGGGCAAGGGCAGTGATGATACCCTGTTCGCGCTGAAGTCCGGCAAAGTGAAGTTCGAGCGTCTGGGCAAGGATCGCAAGCAGGTTTCCATTGTGGAGATGGAGATCGCGCAGTAATTTGCTGACACACAAGAAGCCGCAAACGGCGATCCGTTTGCGGCTTCTATTTTCAAAAGAGAACAGGGAGGGTGGCTGAACAATGGAGTATCGGAAATTTGACCAGGGGTATGTGCTGCGTCTGGATCCCGGTGAGGAAGTCATTTCGTGTCTGAGAAGACTGGTGGATCAGGAGAACGTCTCGCTGGGTGTGGTCTCCGCGTTGGGGGCCGCCAACGACATTACTATCGGTATTTTTAATACGGTGGAGAAACAATACTACTCCCGCCGCTATCAGGGGGACTATGAGATTTCCGCTCTGGTGGGGAATGTAAGCCGAAAGGATGGGGCACCCTACCTCCATCTTCACATTACCATCGGAAATCCCGTGACCGGCGAAGTCCACGCGGGGCACCTGTCCTCCTGCACCATCAGCGCCACGCTGGAGCTGTTCCTTCAGGTTTGGGACGGCAAAGTGGGACGAGCATTCAGCGATACCGTAGGGCTGAATCTGCTGAAATTTTAATTGAGAAAAGGAGGTGCCGGTTATGGCTGCACCGTTCGTAGATACCGCCCGCATTTCAGTTCGCTCCGGCAATGGGGGAAACGGTGTCGTTTCCTTCCATCGGGAAAAGTATGTGGCCGCCGGCGGCCCTGACGGCGGCGACGGAGGCCGCGGAGGCAACGTGGTGGTCACAGTCAACGACCATATGTCTACCTTAATGGACTTCCGTTACAAGCGCAAGTATGTAGCCGCCAACGGAATGGATGGTCAGGGTAAGCGCTGTTCGGGCAAAGACGGGGAGAACTTGATCCTCCGGGTGCCCCGAGGCACCATCATCCGGGACGCCGAAACCCGGGAGATTATAAAAGATATGTCGGAAGACGAACCGTTTGTCCTGTGTAAGGGCGGAAGGGGCGGCTGGGGCAACAAGCACTTTGCCACTCCGACTCGTCAGGTGCCCCGGTTCGCCAAGGCCGGTCTGCCCGGTGAGAGCCGGGACGTAGTGCTGGAGCTGAAGCTGCTGGCCGATGTAGGGTTGGTGGGGTTCCCGAACGTAGGGAAATCCACGCTGCTCTCCGTGGTCAGCCGAGCGCAGCCCAAAATCGCAAACTACCACTTTACCACCCTGTTTCCCAACCTGGGAATGGTGTATGTGGAAGAGGGGGTGTCCTTTGTACTGGCCGATATCCCCGGAATCATTGAAGGGGCGGCCGATGGCGCCGGTCTTGGCCACGATTTTCTGCGGCATATCGACCGATGCCGTCTGCTCATCCATGTGGTGGACGTGTCCGGCTCCGAGGGGCGGGACCCGGTGGAGGATTTTGAGGCGATCAACGCCGAGCTTCAGAAGTACTCCCCGGAGTTGGCCTCCAGGAAGATGATTGTGGCGGCCAATAAGGTGGATATTATGGCAGACCCCGGTCTGCTGGAAAAACTTCGGGCCCATGTGGAGGGCAAAGGAATGGAGCTGTTTGAAATTTCCGCCGCCGCCCACCAGGGGACCCAGGAACTGGTGAAAAAGGCCGCCCAGGAGCTTCAGGAGCTGCCGCCCTTGGCGGTGTACGAGCCGACCTATGTGGAGCGGGCGCCCGAAGTGGACACCACCGGCGAGGTCAAGATCGAGCAGTTCGACGATACCTGGGTGGTGGAGGCCCCCTGGCTTCAGCGGCTCATTGCCAACGTCAACTTTGGGGACTACGAGTCCCGCAGCTGGTTTGACCGCATGCTGCGCCAGTCCGGTCTGTTTGACAAGCTGGAGGAGATGGGAATCCACGACGGAGACATTGTGTCCATTTACGATTTGGAATTCGAGTACCAGAGATAGTGGAATCAAGCAAAGGACCGTCGTTCCCGTGGAACGGCGGTCCTTTTTTGTATTTGTGTGGGATTGGTCCCCAGTGCTGTCCTGACTGCCCGTATGCTGCATGCAAAGGACCCGGTTCGTTTCCAAGAAAAGCTGATCTGGCGGCGTTCAAAGGACAAATTCCAGCCCCGGACGGCCTTGTCGAACCGCTTCCACCAGCAGCAGGGAGGGGGGGTAGCCCGGACCGTGGGCGGTCAGCTTCATGCGCTTGGGCTCCAGACCGCTGGCGCGCAGTGCGCATAAGACATCCACCAGCCGTTCCGGGCGGTGGCACAGGGCAAATCGTCCCCCGTTTTTCACTAGGCGGGCGGCGGCCTTACACAACTCGTCCAATGCGCAGGATTCTTCGCTGCGGGTCGGACCGCCGCTTTTCCCGGAACCCACCGAAAAATAGGGGGGATTGGATACCACCAGATCAAATCCGCCGGCAGGGAATAACGCGTTTCGGAAATCCCCGGTGACAATTTGTCCGGGCAGGCCGTTGCGTGTCAGATTGTCTTGAGCGGTCTGGGCGGAGAGCGGGTCGAGCTCGGCTCCGTGAAGCCACAGGCGGGACTCCCGATCCGCCAGCAGCAGCAGTAAGACGCCGCTTCCGGTTCCCAAGTCGCACACAGACCAACCAGGGTGGACCGTGGCAAAGCCGCCCAAGGCGAGCGCGTCACCGCCCAGCGGGAACACACCATCCGGCCAGGAAAGGAAATAGGACCCGAGCTGTTCTGTTTTCCCCATGCATCGTGCTCCTTTCTTGCCGAATATAGGAAAAGCATACCACAAAGCGGGCGGCTGTGCTATAATAATGTCTGCTGAAGCAGGCAAAAAACGTGGGCGTTAAATTTACGGCGTGTGTTCGAACATTTAAACAAATCGTTCCACAGGAAGTAAAAGGGGCAAAATGATCCTGGTTTACCGCCTGAAGAGTGATGGCTGCCCGTCTGTTCCGTAGACGGGATAAGAACGTAAACCGCTGATTTTAGATGCAGCGGAACAGAAATACCGGGTCGCTGCCCGGACACAAAGGAGAATCACAATGGCCGGTACCCTCTATTTGGTTCCAACCCCCATCGGAAATCTGGGGGATATCTCCCGGCGTATGACACAGGCACTGGAGCAGGCGGACTTCATTGCCGCTGAGGACACCCGGGTGTCCATCAAACTCCTCAACCACCTGGGCATTAAAAAGCCCATGGTATCCTACCACCGCCACAACACGGGCAGCGGGGGTCAGGCGGTGCTGAATCGGCTGCTGGCGGGGGAGAACTGCGCCCTGGTCACCGACGCCGGGATGCCTGCGATCTCAGATCCGGGGGAGGAGCTGGTGACCCAGTGCGCCCAACAGGGTATCCCCGTGGAGGCGATCCCAGGACCGTGCGCTCTGGTGACCGCGCTGGCGGTGTCCGGTCAGCCCACCGGCCGATTTACCTTTGAGGGATTTCTGGCGATGAATAAGAAAAACCGGAAGGTCCATCTGGAGAATCTTCGAAACGAGCAGCGGACCATGATTTTCTACGAGGCTCCTCATAAGCTGACCGCTACGCTGAAGGATCTGGCGGATACCTTTGGGGAGGAGCGTCCGGTGTCCCTGTGCCGGGAGCTGACCAAGCTGCACGAGGAGATTCGCCGTACGACGCTGGGTCAGGCACTGGTCGATTACGCGGAAAACCCGCCCAAGGGTGAATTTGTGCTGGTGGTGCGCGGAGCTCAGCCGAAGGAAGCCGAGGAGGTGACTCTGGAGGATGGGTTGGCCTTGGTGGAGCGGCTGCGGGGAGAAGGACTTTCGCTCCGGGACGCAGTCAAGCGCTCTGCCAAGGAGTTGGGACTGTCCCGCAATCAGCTGTATGATCTGGCAGTGGGGAAATAGAAGCACGGGAGATGAAAGCCTGGCAAAGAAGAGTTGGACAGTCAAGTGCTTTGGCGTCGGATGGAACGAAGCGGTGTAAAAACCGGAGATCAAAAACACTCCCTCTGCGGCAGCAAAGGGAGTGTTTCACTGTTTTTTGGCGAAAAGCGGTGCGGGCCCACGCAAATGTTATTCTTTCTCAGCGGCCTGCAGTTCCTTGATACACTTGGCGCAGACATTTTTGCCGTGGAACACCGTAATATCCTTGGACTCATCGCAGAATACACATGTGGGCTGATATTTTTTCAGCACAATGGAAGGACCATCCATATAGATTTCCAGAGAGTCCTTTTCTGCAATATCTAAGGTGCGGCGAAGCTCGATGGGAAGTACAATGCGTCCTAATTCATCCACTTTTCGAACAATGCCAGTAGACTTCATGATACCAAATCCTTTCTCTCTTGTTCCCATACGTTCATTTATGAGCTGTCATCAAAACAGGCAAAGTGCGAAAATTGGTACTTAATGATCTGAGAACAACTTTATTGTACTACAAAGAAAAAAACTGTCAACTATTTCCGGACAGTTTGAAAAAAATAGAAAAAAATTAACAATTTGTTTATTTCTGAGAAATATTTGTCACCCTGACCCACGCCAGATTCCAGACATTTTTTTCCTTTGTCCACCGTATAAATGGGACAAGAAGAGGGGGGGCTGGAATATGACGATGACAATTATTTGGACGGGGATGGTAGCCCTGTCTGTCCTGTGTGGGTTGGCTACCGGGCGGGGGCCCGAGGTGGCGGCCGCCGCGGTGGAAGGTACGACGGCGGCGGTGGAGCTGTGCTTATCCATTGCGGGAATGCTGTGTCTGTGGACCGGGGTGATGGAGGTTATGCGCCGCTCCGGACTGGCCGACCGTCTGTCGCACCTGCTGGGGCCGGTGCTTTGTCGGCTGTTTCCCCAGGTGGCCAAAGACAGGGATGTGATGGACAGCATCTCCGCCAACGTGTCGGCAAATCTGCTGGGACTGGGCAATGCTGCCACACCCTTGGGGGTGGAGGCTGTCCGAAAGATGAGCCGGAAAAGCCCGGGCGTGGCTTCTGACGCGATGTGTATGCTGGTAGTGTGCAACACGGCCTCCATCCAGCTGATTCCCACCACGGTGGCCACCGTGCGTGCGGCGGCGGGAAGCGCGGCCCCCTTTGATATCCTGCCGGCCGTGTGGCTGGCCTCCACCATGTCTGTGGGGGTAGGGATCTTAGCCTGTAAGGTGCTGTCTCATCTGTGGGGAGATGTGGGGGCTCTGCCGCCCAGAGCTGCCCCTCGCTCCAGAGCGACCCGCACTGACACGTGAGGGCTGAGAGAACCGGAACAGGAGAAAACGGACGGCGATACGCCGGAGTATGGAGGTTGGAATGGTAGATCTTCTTTTCACCATGATCGTGCCCTTTACCATAAGCGGAGTGGCCATGTATGGGGTCGCCCACCGGGTGGATGTGTATTCCGCGCTGGTTCAGGGGGCAGGGGAAGGACTGGAGACGCTGGTGCGCATTATTCCGGCCCTCATCGGCCTGATGACGGCGGTGTATATGCTCCGTGCTTCGGGTGCGCTGGATCTGGCGGCGGCGGCGCTGGCTCCCATGATGGAGGGGCTGGGGCTGTCTCCGGAGTTGCTGCCGCTGATGCTGGTGCGGCCCATCAGCGGTTCGGCGGCCCTGGGGGTAGGAGCGGAACTGATCTCCACTTACGGACCCGACTCCTATTTGGGGCGGACGGCGGCAGTCATGCTTGGCTCGACGGAGACCACGTTTTATACCATTGCCGTCTATTTCGGAGCGGTTGGAATTACCCGAACCCGGTACGCTGTGCCGGCTGCCCTGTGTGCCGATCTAACCGGCTTTTTGGCCTCTGCCTGGGCGGTTCGGCTGTGCTTTGGCCCTTAAAAAGGATTCCCCAAAATCAAAAACAAATACGGTGTGCAGGTCAGGAAAGACGTTGGAAATAATCGCTGGTCTGCTGGGCATTGTGCCGGATTTCGTCGGACAGCGCCTGCATGGAGGCGAATTTTCGCTCCGGCCTTAAATAGTTGAAAAACTCCATCCGGACCTCGTGTCCGTACAGGTTTCCATCGAAGTTTAGGAGAAAGCCCTCGACCGTGACCCGACCGTCGTTGTCTTCCACTGTGGGCCGGACGCCCACATTGGTGACGGCGCAGCGACACTGGCTGTCAAACCAAACCCGTGTGGCGTAGACCCCATAGGCGGGGACGATCACTCCCGCGGGGATACGCAGGTTGACGGTTGGGAAGCCCAGGGTGGAGCCGCCGATTTTTTTACCATGGGCGACCCGGTCAGTGAGCGTGTGGGGGTGTCCCAAAAACTGGGTTGCCCGCTCCATCTCACCCTGGGCGATGAGGGTGCGGATATAGGTGGAGGAGATGGTGATGCCGTCCTGCTCCACCTTGCCGACCACGTCACAGCCGATGCCCAGTTCCGCGCACTTGGCGCGCAGCCGTTCCGGGTTGCCCTTTCCCATATAGCCGAAATGAAAGTCGTGGCCTGCCACCACATGGACGACCCCAAGTTCGTTCACCAGATACTGGGTAATAAAGTCGTCCCAGTCCATCTTCATCATGCCGTCAAACGGAGCGACGATGACCTCCTGAATCCCGTAGTACCGTCGCA
>JBFWME010000016.1:18688-40456 GCA_050251755.1 Lawsonibacter sp.
CCTGCCACCACATGGACGACCCCAAGTTCGTTCACCAGATACTGGGTAATAAAGTCGTCCCAGTCCATCTTCATCATGCCGTCAAACGGAGCGACGATGACCTCCTGAATCCCGTAGTACCGTCGCATCAGCCAGATCCGATCCTCCACTGAGCTGAGCAGGGGGATTGCCTGGCCGGTGATGACGGCGGTGGGGCTGCGGTCGAAGGTAAAAACGGAGGCGACGGCTCCCAGTTGCTCAGCCACTGAGGTGACGGTCTGAAGCAGGGCCCCGTGGCCCCTGTGGACCCCGTCAAAAAAGCCCAGGGCAATAACACGTTTTGGCTTGCTCATGGTGAAAATTCCTCTCTGTCTGGATCATACATATCTTGGGGGATCGAATCCTTCGATCACTTGGAATCCACCTCAAAAAAACTTTTGATGGTGGTGAGTTTCCCACCGGAAACGCAGCTGAGCGCTAAAAAAGTTCCGTCCTGACCGTAAACCCGATATTGTCCATCGGAAACATCAGGCATGCCCAGAACCATACCGTTGCGGACTTTCTTTTCCGCTTCTGGACGGAGACTCAGGATGGGACGCTCCGCAAAATAGGCGTCCACCGGAAGGAGAAGGGAGGCGGGGTCACTCGCCTGCTGGACCTGATCCAAAGAAACGGAGTCGTCCAGCGTAAAGCCGGCTGCCATCGTCCGGCGAAGAGAGGACATAGCCCCGCCGCAGCCCAGGGCCTGTCCGATGTCGTGGCACAATGTGCGGATATAGGTGCCCTTGGAGCAGCGTACCCGCAGCACAAATTCACCGCACCCAAGCTCATCTTCAAGGGTCAGATTATAAATGGTGATAGGCCGTGGTTCGCGCGCCACCTCCCGGCCTTTTCGGGCCAGCTCGTAGAGTTTTTTTCCATTGATTTTAATGGCGGAGTACATGGGGGGAAGCTGCCGAATGTCGCCCCGAAATTGTTCCAAAACGGCCTCTACATCCTGTCGGGTGCCGGAAAAAGGCTGCCGCTGGAGCACCTCGCCGGTGGTGTCTTGCGTGTTGGTGACAATCCCAAGTGCCAGTCCGGCCACATATTCTTTTTTTCCCTCCGAGGCAAATTCCACCGCGCGGGTAGCCCGGCCTACAAAGACGGGGAGAACCCCGGTCGCCATGGGATCCAGCGTACCGGCATGGCCGATGCGCTTCTCCCGGAGAATGCCGCGCAGCTTGGCACACACATCCATGCTGGTCCATCCGGCAGATTTGTCGATTACGATGATTCCGCTGGGCAAACAAACGCCTCCTTATGCGCAAATATGGGCGCGATTCTGGATCAGACCATTCCGTGATGGGTCAATTCTCATGCTTGGATTGACTGCGTTTTACCTGATGAATGGCAGCCAGAACCGCCGCCTTGGCGTCGGCTACAGAGCCGTCTACCGTGGCCCCGGAGGCCGCGGCGTGGCCTCCGCCGCCCAGAAGGGCGCACACCTGGCTGGCATTGAGATCGGACGGATCCGTACGGACGGACAGCTTGCACGTTCCGGGGGCCAGTTCCCGGATGGTAACGCCTGTTTTAACCCCCTCCAGCTGCCCGACCAGGGCGGCAATGTCTTCGGCGTCCCGCTCGGAGGCATCCAGAGAAGACATCAGGTCCAGGGTGATCGCAGCGATGGCGATGGTGCCCTCGTCGGAAAGGTCCAGATTGGAAATAATGGCGCTCTCCAGCTGCATCCGTTTGAGGCTCTTTGTGCGAAAGTGCCGCTTGTTCAGCTGGGCGATTGGAACGCCGCAGTCGATCAGCTCGGCGGCTACCCGGTGGGTGTCGGCGGTGGTGTTGCCATAGACAAAGCAGCCGCAGTCAGTGGATACAGCCACATAAAATGGGGTGCCGATCTCCGGCGTGATGGGAGAAAACTGCTTGACAATTTCAAATACCAATTCTCCGCAGGCGGCCCGCTTGGCGTCCAGACAGGTCTCTTTGGCAAAAAACTCCTGGGAAGGGTGGTGATCAATGGCTAAATCCACCCGGTCCAAATAGGGAAGTGCGTTGTCCGGGAACAGATTTTTTGACGCAATGTCCACCGAGACGACGGTGTCCGGCGTCCAGGCTTCCGGAGCGGACAACCCCTCCAGATAGGGCGTAAACAGCGACGTGGCCTCGCGGTTATGCAGCACGTATGCGGTTTTTCCCACTTGCCGCAGGGCCAGACAGAGACCGGCGGCGCAGCCGATGGTGTCCCCATCCGGGCGTAGGTGGGTCAAAATCAGAACGTTGTCGTGGGACTGAAAAAAAACAGCGGCCTGCTGTGGGGTCATGGAAGTCACTCCTCGTCGTCCAGATGGATGGTTTCATTGGCCGGATTGGCCGGTTTGACTACCTCGGGGTTGCGAAGCAGATTTAGAATATGGGCGCCCTTGTCAATGGAGTCGTCCTGGACAAAGGTGAGCTCGGGGGTGTACCGCAGCTGAAGCGTCAGACCCAATTCCCGGCGCAGATATCCCGAAGCCGATTTCAGCCCCTTCAGAACCTGAGCACAGTCTCCCTTATCCAAGACGCTGATAAAGACCTTGGCATACCGCAGGTCTGGTGTGGTGTCCACGGCAGTGACACTGATCAACCCGGACACTCTGGGATCTTTTACGTTGGGGATCAGAGAGGCCAGTTCCCGCTGAATTTCCTCATTGATCCGTCCGATTCGATTGCTTGCCATGTTGTTTCCCTCCCGTTTGGAAGATCCGGCGTTGTAGCCGGTTCCGGTGTATCAGAATGCGTACCGAACAAATCCGTAACCATTGAAACGTGCAAGGCTTTGCTGCGCTTGCACAAAAACAGTTCATTTGCACAACGGGCTTTTATGAACCGATTGCGCGTAAGCATTGTAACAATAGCGCAATTGCGGGAAAACTGCGAACGAGGGCTGTTTTCCGGCAATCGCCACCCGAACCAACCGCGAATTGGCTGATTCAGCAGACATGATCATAAGCAAGGCGGGGCGGGCGAAAACGCCCGCCCCGTCGGTCATTACAAAACTTTGAGTTATGCCTCGATCTGTTCCATAAGGAAGGCCTCGATGATGTCGCCTGCCTTGATATCCTGGAACTTTTCGATGGTAATGCCGCACTCGTAGCCGGCGGCCACTTCCTTTACGCTGTCCTTAAAGCGCTGGAGCGAAGCTAGATTTCCGTCGTGGGTAATGATGCCATCCCGGACCAGACGCATCTGAGCGTTGCGCTGCATTTTACCCTCTAGCACATAACAACCGGCTACGATGCCAACGCCGGTGATTTTGAATACGTTGCGTACCTCGGCCCGGCCCAGCTCCACTTCCTTGAATTTGGGAGCCAGCATGCCCTTCATGGCGGCCTCGATTTCATTGATGGCGTCGTAAATGACCCGGTACATCCGCATATCAACCTTGGTCCGAATGGCGGATTCCTTTGCATTGCCGTCGGGGCGGACATTAAAGCCTACAATAATGGCACCGGAGGTGGCAGCCAGCATGACGTCACTTTCGCTGATCGCACCCACGCCGCAGTGGATGACGCGGACGCGGACCTCCTCGTTGGTCAGCTTTTCCAGAGAGGCCTTTACCGCCTCGGCAGAGCCCTGGACGTCGGCTTTAACAATGACATTCAGATTTTTCATCTCACCGGCCTGGATCTGGCTGAACAGATCCTCCAGCGTGACCTTGCCCACCGTGCTGTCCATGGCGGTTTTACTCTCATGCTTACGCTGGTCAACCAGTTCTCGAGCCATACGCTCGTCGGCTACCACGTGGAAGTCGTCACCGGCTCCGGGCACCTCGCTCATGCCGATAATCTCTACAGGGACGGAGGGACCGGCCTCATCTACGTTCCGACCCTGTGCGTTGGTCATGGCACGGACACGGCCCACGGCGGTGCCGGCAATGATAAGGTCGCCCTGATGAAGTGTACCGTTCTGGACCAGCAGCGTGGCCACCGGGCCGCGCCCTTTGTCCAGCCGGGCTTCGATGACGGCGCCATGGGCGGAACGGTTTGGATTGGCCTTCAACTCCCGCATCTCGGCGGTGAGAGCCACCATGTCCAGCAGATTGTCGATGCCCATACCGGTTTTGGCCGAGATGGGGCAAATGATGGTGTCGCCGCCCCACTCCTCAGACACCAACTCGTACTCGGTGAGCTGCTGCATAATGCGGTCGGGGTTGGCGGTGGGCTTATCCATCTTGTTGATGGCCACAATAATGGGAATTTCCGCAGCCTTAGCGTGGTTGATGGATTCCACCGTCTGGGGCATGATGCCGTCGTCGGCGGCCACCACCAGGATGGCCACGTCGGTGATCATGGCGCCACGGGCACGCATAGCGGTAAAGGCCTCGTGGCCGGGAGTATCCAGGAACGTGATGGGGTTGCCCTTCACGGACACCTGATAGGCACCGATGTGCTGGGTGATGCCGCCGGCCTCGCCGGAAACCACGTTGGCGTGGCGGATATAGTCCAGCAGAGAAGTTTTTCCGTGGTCAACATGGCCCATGACCACAACCACAGGGGCGCGGGGGACCAAGTCCTCTGCTTTGTCCTCGGTGGTATCGATGAGCTTCTCCTCGATGGTGACAACGACTTCCTTTTCCACCTTGCAGCCCAGCTCCATCGCCACCAGGGCGGCGGTGTCGTAGTCAATGCTTTCAGACAAAGAAGCCATGACGCCCATCTTCATCAGGGACTTGACCACCTCGGCGCCGGTTTTCTTCATGCGGGAGGCCAGTTCGCCCACCCCGATCTCATCGGGAATTTTTACGGTCAGAGGGGTTTTCTTGGCAATCTCCAGCTGGAGGCGGCGCAGACGATCCTGCTCCTCCTGGCGGCGCTTGTTGCCCAGATTGGGCTGACGGCCCCGCTGGCGCTGGGAATTGCGGCCCTGGAATTTCTGCTTGCCGCCCCGATCCTGGTTCCGGTCGGACGTAAAGGATTCCAGACGCTCGTCATACTTTTCCAAATTGACGCTGCCGCCGCCCCGAGTATCCACAACCTTCTTCGCGGGAATGCGGGTAGCGGGGTTAGTAGAGGCCGGCTGCTTTTGAGCGGGTCTGGCGTTTTGCTGCACCTGGGGCTGAGCTGGCCTGGCCTGGGGCTGAGCCTGCTGCTGCCGCTGAGGCTGCTGAGGCTGCTGAGGCTGCTGCTGAGAAGCGGCAGGCTTGGCAGCAACGTCGGCGGGTGCGACGTGTTCCGACGGGACAGGGGCGCTGTTCTTAGCAGGCTGACGGACTTCGGCGTACACAGATTCGATGGAATCAATCTGATTGTGCTGGGTCAGATATTCGAATACAATCGACAGCTCCTGATCCGTTAGCGGCTGCATGTGATTCTTGGGCGGATGGTTGTATTGGGTCAGGATGTCCATGATCTCCTTGGAAGGGAGCTCCTTGGAGCCCTTCTTGAAGTCTTTGGCAACCTTGTGGATCGGATATTTCATCATCATATAGGGAAGCCACCTCGTTTCTTAGGGATTGTGCCGGAATTTGCCGGACAGACGACGACCGCCGGGGCCTGATTTTGAACGATGACCAGGCCGGGCAGAGCCGTCCTTGGCATGTGGGGCCGAGGTGCCTTGTCCGGGAGGCTTCGGCTTGAACTGGCGCTTGGAATGGGACTTGGGGGGAGGTACGTCCGTGGCCTGTTTGGGCGGCGGGGCCCACGGCTTTCGTTTCCCCTCGCGCAGGTTTTTCTCGTGTTGACGCTGCTCTTTCTGTCGCTGAAGGGCCCGGTCGGCTTTCATGCGCAGCTGCTGGGCTGCGGGGCCATAGCGCTCCGGGTCACGGGCAACCAGTTTTTCGATCACCGAAGCGGCAAAACCGGCGTCGGTAAGTGCCAGCATTGCGCAGGAACTTCGGCCAAGCAGCCCACCCAACTCGGTCTTGGAGAAGGGAAGCACCAACCATAATACGCTACCGGCCTCCCCAAAGTGAGCGGCCCGGCGGCACGTATTGGAAGCGGCGTCGGCCGCCAGCAAAACAAGCCGGGCATGGTGCGCGCGACACGCGGCGCCAACGGGTTCTTCCCCGGCCTCCAGCCGCCCCGCTTTGCGGGCCAGGCCAAGGAGGTGGAGCACAGGATCGTTAGCCATCCGTTGGCACCTCCTTCATTTGCTGCTCCAAAGCCTCGTAGACCTCGGGGGGGAGGGCGGTCTCAAAGGCGCGCTCTAAGGCCCTGGACTTGCGTGCCTTGGCCAGACAGGCCGGGTTGGGACACACATAGGCCCCGCGGCCGGGCATTTTGCCTTTGAAGTCCAGGTTAACGGCACCCTCAGGTGAGCGCACCACTCGGATCAGCTCTTTTTTTTGCTTCATTTCCCGGCAGCCAACGCATTGGCGCATGGGTATTTTTTTGGGCACTGGGTTCACCCTTTCCCCGAAATCGTATGAGATTTGACGTGTGGACGCGGGTCGATGCGTTATTCTTCCTCAGAAAATACGGACGACTCAGCATCATCCTCCATAAACAGGTCCTCTTCCGCATCCGAAATAACCTCCAGAGGGGCGGAGGCGGGCTTGATATCGATCTTGTAGCCCGTCAGCTTGGCAGCCAATCTGGCGTTTTGCCCCTCTTTGCCGATGGCCAGGGACAGTTGGTCGTCGGGAACCACGACCCGGCAGCTTTTACTTCCGGGCAGTTCCTCCACACTGATGACGTCGGCGGGAGACAGAGCGGCGGCGATGTACTCGGACGGGTTGTCAGAGTACTTGATGATGTCCATTTTTTCGCCCTTCAGCTCTTCCACGATGGTGTTGACCCGCTGCCCGCGGGGGCCGACACAGGCGCCGATGGGGTCCACGTTGCCGTCGGCGGACCAGACAGCCAGCTTGGTACGGGAACCCGCTTCGCGGGCCACGGACTTGATTTCCACGGTGCCGTCATAGATTTCAGGCACCTCCAGCTCAAACAGCCGCTTGACCAGACCGGGGTGCGTGCGGGAGATCAGAACCTGAGGGCCCTTTGTGGCGCGGCGAACCTCCACCACATAGACCTTCAGCCGCTGCCCCTCTGCATAGTGTTCGCCCTTCACCTGCTCGTTGGTACCCAGATATGCGTCGGTGAACTCAGAGCCCGAATGGATGCGCAGGGCTACCGAGCCGTTGCGGGGGTCAATGCGGGTAATCACGCCGGTGAGCAGCTCATGCTCCTTGGAACAGAACTCGTCGTACACCATGCCCTGCTCGGCCTCGCGGATGCCCTGGATAATGACCTGACGGGCGGTTTGCGCGGCCACACGACCGAAATTTTTCGGCTTGACCTCCATGCGGACCACATCACCAAGCTGGGCATGAGGCAGAACGGAGCGGGCTTCATCCAAGCTGATCTCGGTGGCGGGATTATCCACGGATTCCACAATGTCCTTTTTCAGGAAGAGGCGGACGGTGGCGGATTCCTCATTTGCCTCAATGACCAGATTTTCGCCCACGCCCTCGTGATCCCGGCGGTAGGCCGACAGCAGGGCCTGGGTGATCTTTTCCATCATATAGCCGGGCTTGATGCCCTTTTCCTGCTCAATTTGAGAGATAGCGGCAAAGAATTCCTTGCCGTCCAGCTCATTGTTGTTGACATTCTTTGTCGTTCTCTTAGCCACGGTGTTCTCCTCCTAAAAATCAGAAGCGGGGGTACAGCCGTACCAGCGCGATCTCTTTCTTTTCAAAGACCATGGGTATGCCGCCGACCTCCAGAGTCACATCCCCGTCCTGATAGGACTGGAGCAGACCCACGAAATTTTTCCGGCCCTCTCGGGGACGGTAAAGCTTCAGTTCCACCTCATCCCCCTGAAAGCGGATAAAGTGCTCCGGCTTTTTCAAAACCCGGTCGGCACCGGCGGAGGATACCTCAAAGGTGTAGCTGCCCTCAATGGGGTCGGACGCGTCCAGCAGGTCGGACAGAGGACGGGACACGGCTTCACAGTCGTCGATGGATACGCCGCCATCCTTGTCGATATAGACCCGGAGAAACCATGATCCGGCTTCTTTCACATATTCCACGTCCCACAGGGAGCAGCCGGCTTCCGCTGCGATGGGGGCGGCCAAATCGGCGACAAGGTCGGTTATTTTTGCCATGGAATTCCTCCTGATGGGCCGGTAGAAAAGAGAGGTTTGGCCCATTTAGTCAATCAAAAAGAGCGGAGCCTTGACTCCACTCTTACCCATACTACCTTGATTACGATAGAACTATACCATATTGTAGGAGAAAATGCAAGGGGAGTGGGGAAGTTTTTTTCAAAAAGAGGCCATTGTAATTATAAAAATGGGAAAATGCGTCAATAAGGGCAGTCTTTACCGGATTGTGGAGGGAAAAAGCGGCGCATACTAGACCGTGGATGGAACTTCCGTTGGAATAAGAAGCGGGAGGATACAAAAAGGATGAAACGAAATTGGATTGCCCTGACTCTTGCCCTGGTTCTGGCAGTTGCGCTGACGGCGTGCAGCAGCAAGTACGGAACTGGAACCGGAACCGTCACCGGCAGCGCTGGCCAAACAAGCAGTGGGCTTTATGGCGGCACGACCGGTCGGGCAGGTTATTCAACGACCGCCCCTTATGATGGCTATACCGCCACACGGCGCACGGCCTATGACTATCTGAATGACGGCCGATATGCCGCTGACGGCAACGGCCAGGTCAACGGCCAGGTGAATACCACCGCCCGGGACTTTACCCAGGATGCCCGGGATATGGTGCGGGGCACCGGCAACGCAGTGGGTGATGTTGGCAGAGGGGTAGGAAATGCCATTGGTGACGTAGGCAGGGGTATTCAAAACGCAACCGGAAACGTTTTGAATCGCTGATCATAAGGAAAAAACCGCGGCAGGCTTAGCTTGCCGCGGTTTTCCAGTCTATCAAAAAAGGCCAAAGGACTTTTTTGACAGGCTGGAACAAATCTCATAACTCTTTAAAAAAGTTATGAGATTTGTATTGATTGGATAGGAAAGGGAACCGTCAGGATTCCCTTTCCTATTATCCCTCTCTCCGAACCCTTCGGATTGAGGATTTTTCGACAGTCTGAAAAACCGCAGCAAGCATAGCTTGCTGCGGTTTGAATCAAATTATGAGTGTTTTTTTGTTCCATGTTTGCCGGAAGGCTTGGCTTTGGCCCATCCGGCTTTGCGAACTGGTTTTTTGTTTTGATGAGTGTGGTCGTTTTTAGTGGCTGTATGCCGTGGGTCAGAGCGGTTCTGGCTCCGGTCACTTTGACGGCCGGTTCCCTGGGATGGGGCGCTGCGCCGGGATGTTCCGTCCTGCCGCTGGGATGGACGGCCGGTTTCGTGGCCGTTGCCGGGCCCCTTGTCCGGGCGGATGAGGCACCGCTTTCCATAGCCGATCAAATCCTCCCGGCCCGTCTTGTGAAGCGCTTCCAAAATGAGAGTGCGGTTTTGCGGTTTGCGCCACTGCATCAAAGCGCGCTGAAGCGCTTTGTCGTGAGGCGTTTTAGGGACGAACACCGCTTCCATGGTTCTGGGATCCAGTCCGGTGTACCACATGCAGGTGGCCAGCGTACCGGGAGTGGGATAGAAGTCCTGAACCTGTTCGGGCATATGGCCCTGCTTATTCAGCCACTCGGCCAGCTGAACCGCATCCTCCAGGGTACATCCCGGGTGGGAGGAAATAAGGTAGGGGACCAGGTACTGATCCTTGCCGTATCGGCGGTTGAGCTTGAGGTACTTTTCACGGAATCGTTCATATACTTCGATATGCGGCTTGCCCATATAGTCCAGGGTGTGGGCCACACAGTGCTCCGGAGCCACTTTCAGCTGGCCGGAGATATGGTGCTGGACCAGGTCGGTGAAAAATTCGCCGCTGGGGTCTTTCATAAGAAAATCAAAGCGGATGCCCGACCGGACGAATACCTTCTTGATTCCGGGAAGGATCCGGAGCTTTCGGAGAAGCATCATATAGTCGGTGTGGTCGGCGTCCAGGTTGGGGCACGGCTCGGGAGCCAGACAGGTGCGATTTTTACACATACCACACGTGAGCTGCTTGGAGCAGGAGGGACGGCGAAAGGTGGCGGACGGGCCGCCCACATCGTGAATATATCCTTTAAAACCGGGATGCTGAATGAGCAGCTTGACTTCGCGGATCACGCTCTCGTGGCTGCGGGAGGTCACCGTCCGGCCCTGGTGAAAGGCAAGAGAGCAGAAATTACACGCCCCGAAGCAGCCCCGGTTGTGGGTGACGGAGAAGCGGACCTCTTCAATGGCTGGGACCCCGCCCAACTCATCGTACATCGGATGGGGCTCCCGCACATAGGGCAGCTCAGCCACCCAGTCCAGCTCCTTGGTTGGCAGGGGATAGGCGGGAGGATTGACCAGCAAAAATTTTGTTCCATGCTTCTGGAGAATGGCTTTCCCCACAAAGGGGTCATGTTCGTCGTACTCCACCATGTTGGCCCGGGCGTAAGCTTCCTTACTGGCGGACACCTCCTCGAAGGAGGGCACCTCAACCTTCGGATAGGAGCATAGCCCGGGATAGGGAACGGCCACGCAGGTGCCCCGCACGTCGGTGATCTCACTCACCGGGGTACCCGAGGCCAGGCGGGTGGCAATTTCGATGGAAGCGGTCTCACCCATGCCGTAGGTCAAAATATCCGCCTGGGCATCAAACAGGATGGACCGGCGGACCCGGTCATCCCAGTAGTCATAGTGAGCAAAGCGGCGCAGACTGGCCTCCAGCCCGCCGATGACGATGGGGATGTCTCCAAACACCTCCCGCGCCCGGTTGGAGTAGACCACGGTGGCGTGGTCGGGCCGCAGTCCCGCCTTCCGGCCGGGGGAGTAAGCGTCGTCGTGGCGGCGCTTTTTCGCTGCCGTGTAATGGGCCACCATGGAGTCGATGTTGCCCGCTGAGATCAGCACCCCGAAGCGCGGCCGGCCCAGGGCGGTGAAGGCCGCAGGATCTTTCCAGTCCGGCTGGGGCAGAATGGCGACCCGATACCCCTCGGCCTCCAGCACCCGGCTGATAATGGCGGGGCCGAAGGAGGGATGGTCCACATAGGCATCACCGGTAATAATCAGGAAGTCGTAAAAATCCCATCCCCGGCGAGACATGTCATCCTGGGAGACGGGCAGAAATAAATCGCGGTCAAAGCTCATGGTGTGCCTCTTTCTTTGTTGGTAATCAAGCGGGACGGCGGTGGGGCGCTATCGGTCGTAGCCGATGTACTTTTCCAGGATGTCAAGGGGAACCCGGCTGCCCGGTTCCTCACCAATTTTGATAAAGCCGTATTTGGCATAGAAGTGCTGGGCATGGTTGTTGTAGGGGGCGCAGCGAAGCCGCAGCCTGTCCCGGCCAAGAGGCCGGAAGAAGGAGACCGCCTGGCCGATCAGTTGAATCCCCAGACTCTGATCCCGCCGCTCCGGAGCGACGTAGCAGAAGGGAATGTAACCTGCGCCGCTCTGGCTGTATCGCTGGGTGTCCAGCTGGAGAAGACCGGCGATCTCGTCTCCCGCCATAGCCACCGTGACACCCCAGGGAGAGTGGGACAGGTGCTTCTGGGCATCCACAAGGAACCCTTCCGCCTGAAATTGCGGGCCGTTGACGTGGGTGGAGATCCAGGCCTCGTGCCGGGCATTCAGGTAGAGCCCATTTTCCTTGACCCAGTCCATGGGGCGAAACCAGAGATTGACGTCCTCCGCCTTTCGATCCTTCCGCCACCAGGCCTGCCGGCCCAGGGTGCAGATAGACTGATCCAGATGGGATGCGTCCCCTTCAAACAAGATTTGAAATTGACCGTTATCATAGGTCAAACAATTCACGGCGGTGTTTTCGCTGTGGCCCAAGGTGTGCCAGTCCTCGGGCGCGACCCCCTTGATGCTGGCAAGGATCTGCCGGATGACGGTGCCGTGGGAGAACACGGCCACCGTCTGATTTGGATGGGACTGGGCGATGCGTTGGATGGCGCGCTCGGCTCGGCGGCCTGCGTCAAGAAAATTTTCTCCGTTGGGGGCACGCCAGGCGGGGTCGCTATGGTTGAATTGAGCCATGCCAGTGGGATCAAAGTGGCGCACCTCGCCCCAGGATTGATCCTCCCAGTCGCCCATGTTGATTTCCCGCAGGTCCGGGTCGGTATGAAGCTCCAGCCCCTTGGGAACATAGATGGCGCGGGCGGTGGCTTTGGTGCGGTACAGGTCGCTAGACCAGACCGCGTCCACGGGAATGTCCTGGAAGCGCCGCTCCAGCGCCTCGATCTGGCAGAAGCCGTTTTCGGTAATCAGGGCATTATACCAGCCGTGGATGCGGCGGTGGAGGTTGCCCTCGGCCTCGGCGTGGCGGATGAGATAAAGAGTGGTCATGATGTTACATTCCTTTTATTGGGATTGGGACAGAAGTCAGCCCTCGCCTTTCACTTCAAAGTGGATCAGCAGGGACAGCAAAGCGCGCAGCAGGATGACGGCTCCCAGAACCACCAGCTCGTTGAGTTCTCGTACGATTACTGTCTTGAGAATCTCTGCCGCCATCTTAAATTCCAAACTGATTGCCAATCCGTTGGCAAGGTGAAATTTCACGTTGCCGGGATTGCGGGTAACCAGCCCCTTGCAATACAGGAAAAAAGCCTGCCCGGATGAGACCAGCACGACAAAAATACCCATCAACTCACACAGCGAGATGATGTTGGGCAGAAAACGTTCGATCATCACTGCCAGCATGGCAAAACCCTCCTAGTGATCTGAAATGGGATTTTTGCGTACCGGTTCAACGGTTACCAGGGCTGAACGCCCCCGGTGAGCTCCCTCACCGCGGTCAGACCCTGTTTTGCCGCGATCGCGGCCAGACCGTCCCGTACCTTCAGGGGGGTGAAGGGGTCGGCGAACAGGGCCGTTCCCACCGCCACGGCGGAGGCCCCCGCCAGCATCAGCTGGGCCGCGTCCTCTGCTTTGGACACGCCGCCCATACCGAGTACCGGAATCCGGACGGCCTGGGACACCTCCCAGACCATTCGCACCGCCACGGGGAGCACGGCCGGACCGGACAGGCCGCCGGTATTCATCTTCAAAATGGGACGGCGGGTATTTACGTCAATACGCATGCCCCGGATGGTATTGATCAGGGACAGCGCATCTGCTCCGGCTGCTTCCGCCGCCCGGGCAATCTCGGTGATGTCGGTGACATTAGGGGACAACTTGACCATCACGGGGATATGTCCCGCGTGGGCCTTGGCCACCTGGGTGACCTCGGCAGCCAGTTCGGGCCTGGTGCCGTAGGCAAGACCCCCCGCCTTTACGTTGGGACAGGAGATGTTGACCTCGATCATATCCACTTTGGCCCGGGCCAGCTTTTCGCACATCACGCCATACTCCTCAGGGGTGTTGCCCGAGATGTTGGCGATGACCTTGGTGTCAAACTGCCGCAAAAAGGGCAGCTCGTCAGAAACAAAGGCGTCCACCCCGGGGTTTTGCAGACCCACGGAGTTGAGAATGCCCATGGGAGTTTCGGCGATGCGGGGGGCGGGGTTTCCCTCGCGGCGGTGGAGGGTAAGGCCCTTGGCGCAGATTCCGCCCAGCTCGGACAGGTCATAGAACTGACTGTATTCCCGGCCGAACCCGAAGGTGCCGGAGGCCACAACTACAGGGTTTTTCATGGACATCCCGGCCAGACAAACCGACAGATCGACTTCAGACATTCCAATCCACCTCCCTGGCATCAAAGACTGGGCCGTCTTTGCACACATGTTTTCGGCTGCCGTCGGCCATGTCGCAGGCGCACACCAGACACGCGCCCACGCCGCAGCCCATCCGTTCCTCCATGGATACCTGGCAGGGAATGCCGAATTCCTCGGCCACGCGGGCCACGCTTCGGAGCATGGGCCTGGGGCCACAGGCCAGAACGGCGTCATATTCGCTGTCTTGCGCCAGCTCCTGACGGACCAGAGCATCCACAAAGCCGTGGAAACCAAGGGTACCGTCGTCGGTAGCGAGAAGCACCTTGGAGCACAGTTCCTCAAACAAGTTGGTGAGGATCGCTTTATCCGCCGAGCGGAAGCCCAGAATGGCGGTGGAGTTTCCCCTGCCTGCGAATTGGGCGCAGCCCCACAGAGGGGGAACGCCGATGCCGCCGCCCACCAGGAGATACCGGCCGCCGGGGTGCATGGAATAGCCGTTGCCCGCCAGGCCCAGAACATCCAGGTAGTCACCAACGGGACGATCCGCCAGCCACTGGGTGCCTTCGCCTCTGGCTTCAAAGACGATGGACAGCAGATCCTCCGGTGCGCCTTCCTGACAGGAGCAGACGGAGATGGGACGGCGCAGCAGCAGGCCGTCGCCGCACTTGATGTGGACAAACTGGCCCGGAGCACGGAAGGAGCTGCGAACCATGCTCCCCGCTTCCAGGGTCATGAAAACAGCGCCGCCCATGGTCTGTTTGGCTACAATTTTACACATTTGTTCTACTTTCATATCAATTCACCGCTTTCGGGCGTTTGGCCCACGCTTTGCTTGCCGGAGCAAAAAACAGGGCGGCAAAGAGCCCCGTATCCGGATATAGGGGGTGCCGCCGCGAAGACACGCCTTGTTTTTTGACATAAAGAACTGTCGTTCCACCTATTTTTCCCAAGGCGGCCTGCGCCTTTTCTTGTTCGGAGAGGAGAGCGCGTTGGAGGAGGGGGTGGAGCGGGCGTTGAGCAGGGCGCAGGTGGGGCAGCCGATTAAGGGGCTGTGCTTTGACCCGCAGACGGGACAGGAAACCGTCTGCTCCGGCGTCTCCTCCTCCGGAGGAAAATGGGCGGTATAAAGCTCGACCTTGCCGCACTTGGGACAGGCGTACAGATCCACTTCGTACTGGTCGGACAGCAACGACAGCAGGCCGCCCCCGCCGTCCGAGCCAATGGAAAAGTTTTGCAGCTTGCATTCCAGCGCATTCCCGCAGGCGGGGCAGTGCTTGACAGTATTTTCTTCCATTCTCATCCCTCCTGATCCCAGCCTTTCGGCGAGGGGAGTTGAACCCAACCCGGTTTTTTGTTCTCTTTGAGCGCCCCCGGTTTCGTTATCCTCCTTGGCGGTCGTTAGCCCGCCGGCGTCGTCTGTCTCGCCAGGAACACTCAATGCGGCAAAAAACTTTTCGATCTCAGCCGCCGGGGAAATTCGCGCCTGACGCGGCGGAGGATGAAGGCATACCGGCGTATGCCGAGGACGATAACAAAGTCAGGCGTGAATTTAACAAGGTTGAGGCGGGTCGGGTGTGACTCCCCTCGCCTTAAGGCGGCGGTTCGGTCTAATTTTTACGCGATGGCAGCGCTTTATACAATGGTAACGACCTGCCGGATATCGTCCCGCATGGCAATGGCGGCGTTCCGGGCCGCTTCGGCGAAGTCGTGGCCGTCGCCCCCGGTTTTCTGCCATGCGCACATGATACCACGGGAGGAGTTGACGATGGCCCCGTGTCCGTATTTGTCAAAGGCGTGCTGCACATCGTCGGCGGTGCCGCCCTGCGCGCCGTAGCCGGGAACCAGGAAGAAGGTGTGCTCCAGGCGCTTTCGGAGTGCCCGGATGTCCGAGGGGTAGGTAGCTCCGGTGACGGCGCCGGCCATGGTATAGCCATATTTGCCCTCGGTGCCCGTTGCGATTCGCTCGTTCAGATCGCCCATCACCTGATAGACCAGCCGGTCCCCGGCCACAAGATCCTGAAGCTCTCCCGAACCGGGGTTGGAGGTCTTTACCAGTACAAAAACGCACTTATCCTCCAGCTTCGCGGCCTCCAAAAAGGGCTTGATGGAGTCGGATCCCATATAGCCGTTGAGTGTGACGCAGTCGGCGTCGAAGGACTTGAACTGCCGCCCCTCGATCTGGGCCCCGGACAACCAGCCCTCGGCGTAGGCGGAGGCAGTGGAGCCGATGTCACCCCGCTTAATGTCGGCGATGACGAACAGGCCCTTGGACTTGGCGTACCGGATGGTGCGCTCCAGCAGCTCCATTCCCTGCCAGCCCAGATTCTCATAGTAGGCCGACTGGGGCTTGACGGCGGGGACGATGTCGCACAGCGCGTCGATGAGGGCTGCGTTGAATTGGTAAATCGCCTCGCAGGCTCCTTTCAGCCCCACGCCGTATTCCTCGAACGCGGCTTGGCGGATGTGTGCGGGTACGTACTCAATGCGGGCGTCCAGCCCAGCTACGGTTGGGTTTTTGGTGGCACGAATTTTATCCTGCAAAACGTCGATTGACATAAGTTCTCATTCCTTTGTATTGTAATCATGAGGAGCGGTATCCTGATGTTGAAGCTGACCCAGGCGGCGGTTGCTGTACAGCAGACCGATGACGATTGTCAGGATCACAGCGTAAATTCCCACGCCTTGGGGGAGCAAAGAGGCGGCAATCCAGCCCAGACCGACCAGGCCAAAGGTCAAGGTCAGGCAGCGCTGGTATGCCCGCCGCCATGGCACAGCATGGTACTTGCGTTTCAGCATTCCCCGATAGCCAAACCAGTGCCCCGCCGCCAAATGGAGGAAGAACAGACCCAAGAGGAACAGACCGTCCAGCTCCCTGGTGAAGGGGAGCAAGCCGTAAGATATGACGGCGCCTCCGGCAATCAGTACGGGGGACAGACTGCCCCAATAGAGTAAGTGGCTCCAAATCGGCTCCTGCATTTAGCCCTCCTGATAGATCACATTCCCCTTGACAATGGTATACTTCACCTTGCCTTTGACGGTACGCCCGGCGAAGGGGGTGTTCCGCCCCTTGGAGGCGAACCGATCCGGGTCGATGACCCACTCCTCGTCCGGGTCGAAAATGGTCAGGTCGGCGTCCACGCCAAGGGACATGCGGCCCTTCGGCAGGTGAAGAATATCGGCTGGATTGGTGGTCATGCGGCGGATGATGGAAGGCAGATCCATTTTTCCCGTGTGGTACAAAGCGGTGAGCGTGAGCGCCAAAGAGGTCTCCAATCCCACCATACCGCTGGGAGCACGGGTGAGGGGGCGGGCCTTTTCCTCGGCGGAGTGGGGCGCGTGGTCGGTGGCGATGACGTCAATGGTGCCGTCCTTGAGTCCGGCCAGGATGCCCTTCACATCTTGCGCGGTGCGCAGGGGAGGATTCACCCGTGCCATGGAACCCTGCGTGAGTACTTCGTCCTCGGTGAGGAGAAAGTACTGGGGACAGGTCTCACAGGTGATGGGAGTCCCCTTTTTCTTCATGCGGCGGATGATTTCCACGCTTTTGGCGGTAGACACATGACAAATGTGGACGCGGGAGCCGGTTTCCTCAGCCAGCATGGCGTCCCGCATGACCATAATTTCCTCTGCAATGGCGGGCCGCCCCTCCAGCCACAGCTGGCGGGACACGCTGCCTTCGTTTACCGCCCGGCCCTCCACCATAGAGGTGTCCTCGCAGTGGCATAAAACGGGGAGGTCGAGCCGCTGGGCCCGTATCAATACGTCCCGCATCAGGTTTGCATTGTCCACATTGCTGCCGTCGTCGGACAGGGCCACGGCCCCGGCCTTTTTCAGCGCGTCGGCATCGGTGGGCTCTTCCCCCCGAAGCCCCTTGGATAATGCGGCAATGGGAAAAATCTGGACGCCGGACCCTTGCTGTGCCCGATTTAGAATGTAAGACACGAGCTCAGGTGTGTCTACGGCTGGATCCGTGTTGGCCATGCACGCCATAGAGGTGACGCCGCCTCGGGCGGCGGCGGCGGAGCCGGTCAGAATGTCCTCCTTATAGGTCAGGCCCGGATCGCGCAGATGAACATGCATATCGACCAGGCCGGGACAAACCACCAATCCGGCGGCATCAATAATTTGGTCCGCTTCGGGCGGAATCCCGCGCTCCAGAAGAGAAATTTTTCCGCCTTCCACCAGCAAATCCTGGAGCAGGACCGCGCCGGTCACCGGGTGGATCACCCGCCCGTGTTGGATCAATAACTTCATGATATGAAATTCCTCCTGAAAATTCGAGGCACAAGTGCCGCGATCACAAGATTGAAACCGAAGAATGGGCAGGCGGCGATATATGGATTGAAATTATCGGTTCAAAAATAAAAAATGAACGGATTCCAATTTATACCCATTCTGCGACATAATAAATTATAACGGAATAAGCAGGATTTAGCAACGCATTTTTCAGGATTTCCGGAAAGAATAATGAGGAGCGAAACGGCCTAGTTTTGAGCTGTTTTGCCGGAAGGAGTGATGAGAATGAACGGGAATATGATGCAAACCGGTGGAAAATTTTTTATGGGCATGATGACCGGTGTGGTGGCGGGCACTGCATTGGGCATGACCATGGCCCCCTCGCAACGGCAGATCAAGCGGGCGGCCCATATGGCTGCCAAGCGGGTCAACGAAGCGGTGGAGAATCTGGCGGACGCCATGGATCTGTAAGCACACAAAGCCGGACGGGAATTCCCGTCCGGCTCAACCTATGGAAAAAGTCCGTTGGACTTTTTCCATAGGTTGAGCTAAATCTTATCATTTGTCTGAAAAATGATAAGATTTGTATGGATTGGACAGGAAAGGGAACCCTGACGGTTCCCTTTCCAAATATCCCTCCCTCCGAATCCTTCGGATAGAAGTTTTTTCGATAGGCTGAGGAAGGGGAACCCTGACGGTTCCCCTTCTAATTATCCTTCCCACAAAATCCTTTCCATGGTTTCTTGTATCAGGAAAGTGAATTAAAAAAAGACGGCCATGCCAGAGAAAATTAGTTTACAAATATTCCATTCAAATCAAACAGATGGTTTATTGGGCCACAGCCTCTGCCCAGATTCAGCATGGATGCCAGAGCTCCGGAAAGATAGGCCTTGGCCCGCTCCACGGAAGGCTCCAGTTCATACCCCTTGGCCAGGTTGGCTGCAATGGCGGAGGAAAGGGTACAGCCGGTTCCGTGGGTGTTGGGGTTGTTGATGCGGCAGCCCCGGAACCACGTGCTGGTTCCGTTTTTCCAGAGCAGGTCGTCGGCGGTGCTGATCTGGTGGCCGCCCTTGCACAGGACGGCGCAGCCGTATTGTTCGCTGATGATCCGGGCGGAGCGCTCCATGTCGGCGGCGCCGGAGATGGTCAGACCGGACAGCACCTCCGCCTCTGGAATGTTGGGGGTGAGAACGGTGGCCAGAGGGAGCAGAAGCTCCTTCAGGGCCGCCACCGCCTCCTGGGAGAGAAGTCTGGAACCGCTGGTCGATATCATGACCGGATCCACGACAATATTTTGAGCGCTGTACCGCCTCAGCTTGTCTGCAATGACCTGGATGAGTGCGGTGGAGGAAACCATCCCCGTCTTCACCGCATCCGGATAGATGTCGGTGAAGATACAGTCCAGCTGATTGGCCAGAAAGGCGGGAGAGGACTCGGAAATTCCGTAAACGCCGGTGGTGTTCTGTGCCGTGAGGGCCGTGACGGCGCTCATGGCATATACGCCGTTGGCGGTCATTGTTTTGATGTCGGCCTGGATTCCGGCGCCTCCGCTGGAGTCACTTCCAGCGATCGTCAATGCTGTTTTCATAAACGTACTCCCTTCTGATGCATTGAAGTTTTTTAGCGCGACGGAAGGTGGTGCCCCCAATCCGCCGCTTTTTGAATTTGGCTATTCGTCGGATTTATGTCAGTTGTGCCAGAAATTGGTCCAGACTGGGAAGATACCAGTCGGACACCTGTTTCAATTCCTCCTGATCGCCTTCGGCGGAGGGGTCGTAGACCCCGGCCACCAAGAATCCGCCCTGTTTGGCGGCCCGGGCCGCGTGAAGAGCATCCTCAAAGACTACGGTGTTTTCGGGAGTACTGCCCAGCCGACGGGCCGCTTCCAGGTAGATGCCGGGCCCTGTTTTGGGGCCATACTGTATGGAGCTGAGGGCGAATGCAAAATGCTTCCACAATCCCAGCCGGGTCAGCGCATCCTGAGCCTGAAAGGCCTCGCTGGCGGTTGCAACGGCACAGGGTACGCCCAGCAAGGACAGGCGCGCCAACAGTTGATCCGCGCCCTGCTTCATCGGCACCTCGGTTCGGTATGCCTGGGTAACCAGATCGTTGACGCCTTCCATCATCTCTTCCGGGGCACAGTTCAGGCGGAATGAATGAATCATATATTCCGACGCCTCCCGCCGACCCATTTCTTTGATGGTTTGGGCCAGATCTTCCGGCGGTTGGCCGCCGTACCGATGGACCAGGGCCCTGGGTGCTTGGTCCCAAATGTACATGGAGTCGGTCAACGTGCCGTCCAAATCGAAAATGGCGCCTTCCAGCTTCATGTGGCGGCCACCTCCTCGGCCAGAGCGCGAAGGGTTCTGGCCGCGCTTTGAATGTCGAGCTGAGCGTAAAGGGCGGAGACCACCGCTACGCCGCAGATACCGCTGCCTGCCAATTGAAGAATATTCTTGGCGCTAATGCCGCCGATGGCCACCGAAGGAATGTCCACGGCTGCACAGATGGCCTTCAGAGTTTCCGGAGAAAGAAGGCCGACATCGTCTTTGGTTCCTGTGGGGAAGACGGCGCCCAGACCCAGATAGTCGGCCCCCGCCGTTTGGGCGGCTCGGGCCTCCTCCACGGTATGGGCGGAGACGCCGATCAGCTTGTCCGGTCCCAGCAGAGCACGGACCCGACCGGTTTCCATGTCCTCCTGGCCCACATGGACGCCGTCAGCGTCGATTTCCAGAGCCAGATCCACATTGTCGTTGACGATGAGCGGAACGCGGTACTGCCGGCACAGCGCTTTCAATTCCAGCGCCTCCGTCCGGAAATGTTTCGGATCCAGGTGCTTTTCCCGGATCTGAACCATGGTGGCGCCTCCCTTTAGTGACTCCTCCACCTGCCAGGCTAACGTTTGAGTTCCAAGCCAAGCCCGGTCAGTGACGGCGTAGAGCAGCAAGTCTTTCTTAACAGATCTCATAGCGCGCTCCTTTGTCCAGTGTGTCGCCGTCCAAGTGAGAAATGGCGTCGATGATGCGGCTGCGGTAGGTGGCGTTTCCGTCGGTGGGGGCCATGTTAGCCCAGCCGATCTCTCCCGCCAGGCCCATGGAGGCCACGGCGGCGGCCACCGCCTCCAGCGCATGGTCCGGATTGGACGCTAAATAGGCGGCAGTCAGTGCCGACAGCTGGCAGCCGGTGCCGGTGACCCGGCTCATTTCCGGCCGGCCGTTGCGGATGACATAGCAGATCGTTCCGTTGGATACCAGATCAATGGCCCCGGTGACGGCCACGATGGCCCCCAGCTGCGCGGCGGCCGATTTGGCAAACGCGATACCGGCGGGCAGCGTGTCTTCCGTGACGGCGTCAGCCAGATCGGCGTCTACACCCCGTGTGGTACTGAGACCCGCCGTCAGAGACTTGAGCTCGGACCGGTTGCCCCGGACGGCGGTAAACGGGATCCCCTGGAGCAGAATCTGAGCGGTGCGGGTGCGCAGAGAACTGGCGCCCGCGCCCACCGGATCCAGTACTACCGGGCGACCCAGTGCCGCCGCTGTTTTCCCGGCGGCAACCATAGACGGGATGGTATGCTGGTTCAGGGTGCCGATGTTGAGGTTCAATCCGCTGCACAGAGCGGCGATGTCTTCTACTTCCTGAATGTCGTCGGACATGATGGGACTGGCTCCACAGGCAAGTAAAACGTTGGCCACGTCGTTGACGGTGACATAGTTGGTGATGTTGTGGATGAGCGGAGCCGTTTGGCGGACGCGCTCCAAGCAAGTACCAAGCAAAAAAATTCCTCCTTAACATTAAAAAAATACCGTGGGCTCGTCTTGCACGTTCGAAAGACGGTCCCACGGCATCAACCGATAACACGATCTCCCTACGTTGGCATTACCCAAATCAGGTCACAGGTCGAAGCGCACAGCTTCCTCTCAGCCCGTTTGCGAGCTCCCT
>JBFWME010000017.1:0-40129 GCA_050251755.1 Lawsonibacter sp.
GCTTTTATGAACAAGGCAGTTCACATATTCAACCATATCCCATCCAGTCAGCTGGGTACTATTACATAAATTGACTGCATCACATAATTGCACTTCTTTTCTCTCCCCAAAATATAAATCATCACATTCAGCGTTCTTTGCACCGTATAAATATTAACACGAAGCTCACATTTATTGATGAGCTGCCGGTTTTGCTCATGATTCGACGTTTAACAGATCAGAATTTGTCCAAATAATTTTGTAAGGATTCCGCCAATTTTCCAATATGTATTCCATCTACAAAAGAATGATGTACCTGAATAGAAAACGGCAAACATATTTTTCCGTCTCTTTCGAAGTATTTTCCCCAATCGAACAGAGGCGTAGCATTATCTTTTTTTCCGGAATTGGTATGTGAAATATGAGTGTATGACACCCATGGCATCGGCGAAAACTGAAAGACATCGTTGCCCAGCGGCCCTGTAAAATACTCTTTTTGATTTATGGCTTTTTTGGTAGCTACAGCAACATATTTTTCTAAGGTATCCTGCATTTCTACGTTAACAACCTTAAAAAGCTCAGTACCCTTATCTATATATGTGAACGCTGTATCAATCCTATTATAAAGTACAATTTGGCCGTCGAGAAAACGATAGCGGAATTCTTCAATGTTGTTTGCACATTTTGAAACAGCATAGATAAGAGATAATGTAAAGGAACGACCTGCTATGTGAACTCTCTTTAAAAAATTTGTGATATCCAGTTCAACGGTAACACAATAACAGGGTTCTACACTATTTCTGAATATTTGACAATGCAAAGCCCTTTCCCATTTCGTTTCATCAATTACCTTATATTTATTTCCCATGATACTATATTTCTCCCTTGTTATATTAACTAGACATTCCAGATGACTGCAATAACGATAAGCAGCCAAGAAATACTGGACACAATAAAGTAGTTGACCAATCGTTTTGAGTATTTTGTTCTGTTTTCAGGAGTATCGTCTGCGACTTTTTTTAGTCTTAATCCTTTCCTTATGTACAATCCATCATCCGTTTGCCACGGATGGTGAAACATGCAGGAAAAATCGGATTTGCGCATAAGGAGGCCAACTCCAGTCAGAGCAAATGCAAAAAAAGAACAGATCACGCTCAATATAATTCTTGTACTTGTATTCACACAAGATACCTCATCATCAATCGCACTTACAGATACTTGCTTGCCTCTTTCACGCTTAAATCGAATAATGTATCCGTACCATAATAAGCTTTTTTAATTTTCAGAAATTGTGCCGCCAAACTCAAAAGAATCAGGCTCAAATTCTTCTATTATATACTGGTTGCGTCCATCAGCTTTTGCTTTATACAATGCCTTGTCAGCTGCGGCAACGATTGCTTGCATATTGTATTCTTTTAAGTATCCTCTCCATCTGACACAGCCAATACTCAATGTTACTTTTAAAAATGTATTGTTCACTAAAAATTTTTTCTCATTGGTCATAGTTATCAGCTTCTCTGCAACGGATTTGGCTGAATTCAAATTTGCATTTGGCAGAATAACAATAAATTCATCTCCGCCGAATCGACCAGCTATATCCGTTGAGCGGATATTTTTTTTAATTAGGTGGGCGATTTGCTGTAAAACCACATCCCCTATTTCATGTCCCCAATGGTCATTTATTTGTTTGTAATGGTCAATATCAATCAGCAACACACATAGCTCCATTTTTTCATTCTCTTCGTATTGCTCGGACAGCGACTGGAGCGTCTCATAAACATACCGCCGATTAAACATGCTGGTTAGAAAATCAGTATTTGCTTCATGCTGTTTTAAATGATTCAGTTTCTGAAGTTCTATATTCTGTTCTTCAAGAGCCACTTTACTTTTCTCTAGCAACAGATTAGAATTTTGAATCATAAAGACTAACTGCTTGTTTTCCACCAGGGTTAGGATTTGTCGTACCATAATTAGCAAAACAGTGATAACCGCCCCTGCAACCAGCGGATCCTTAAAAATATATTGATAGCTTACTAGTATGATAACCATACCTCCGCTTAAATAAGGAAATAAAAGACGAAGGTATCCCCGCAGGGATTGCCTTCTATTTATTATTCTTTGCTCTGCGCTTTCTTTTCTTTGATATGGTGGGTACAAAGCGCCTAAAGCTAAAATCCAACACCCAATTGGCCATAATGGATCTAAAAGTCCTCCGGATACATAGCTATTGCTTGATAATATGGCATAAAGCAGATCGGCAAAAAACCATATTAAAAATGCGGCACTGATCAGTAAGTTGGACAGGTTAAATTTCGCTTTTGAACTACAGAAAAAGAGCAGGGAAATAATTCCTCCCAAATAGCCCAAATCAAAAATCGGATAAATTAATGAAATGATTTTTTGCAAAAAGGTTAATGTTTGGTCATTCCAAATTGGCAGCATGATATATTCTATAATGATTGTAGTACTAGCAACCATTGTAATTGCAATGTCAAATCCTGTACGAATGACATCTAATACCTTTTCTTGACGAATATTATGTATCAGTGCTATTAAATAGCATACCGAACCACATAGATAAAAAATATCACATATTGATGGAAATGGTACCTTCTGTCGCAGCAGTATTTCACATATGCTCCAAATTAAATCGGCTATCAGATTTAGCCCTATTCCAAAGGAAAACATCAGCCATTCTGTTTTACTGCTTTCTACCTGCCAGTGGATTCCAAAAACAATGATTATGATTCCTGCTCCTTCTCCAATTAGGCTCAGAAGATCAGATATTAAATAGCTAATTTGAACGCCGGAGAATATACCTATTATGGTATAATAAATTAATATATAAGCTACAAGTATTGAAATTCCAGCTTTTCTCATACTGGAAATGGAAACTTTATGCATTTTATGGTCTCCTAACTGGATGAATTAAACATTACGCAAAGCTTATAGATTCCGCATCACATATTAGTAATTAGAAGACATTTCAAATGCTGCTTCCAATTCCTATTCAACATATATCTGATTACTTGTTTTGTCTGCTCAAAATATTTCGGATACACAAGCAAGAAATAATTTCGAATTGTCCCACGCATATATTTACTCCGAAGGAATGGACGTTACACAAACTCTCACATTAAAAACATGTTCGGAACCGATTAAGCTTCCCTGCATGCTGCTCCCCTCACATCATTGAATTACCATCGCTGTCCGACAGTTCTTTCATAAAACTCTCCTTCAAGCCACTCGTGTCCGCACAGTTTTGCCGTGGGTGATGTTGCGCAGACGGATGGCTTTTGTTTTTTCACAGATTCCATATTGCCGGTATCGCTTACATTCTTCGCTTTATAAATTGAAAGCCGCGCAGGAATACCCTGTACGGCTTAGATACACCAAACAAATCATTATGGAATTGGCGCACTGTTCGCCGTTCTTTCATTATACCAATTATTTCTGTTTTCCTCAACAAAAACATCGCCTATGTCAAAAGCATTCCACTTACCATTTCACACGGTAAAGAAGCCCCGGCAGGAAGCAACCCGCCGGAGCTGAAAAACGGAAAAAATATTTTCATTCCACTCAGATTTCACTTTTTTAGATTGGGCCTCAAAAATTGCTTTAATCTGGTAAGTCTGACTTTATATAAAAAAGCACAAAAAAGGCCTCAAATCTCTCGATTTGAAGCCCTTTCCGTACTGCACTTTCCCAGTCTTATTTGGTGGTATCGGGTAAAAACGGTTATCCATTGGGGAACAGAGCCGCGATGGGCCCTGTGATAATCTGTGGAAAGATTATCAATACGGAAATAATGACGATGGTTAGAAACAGCCAGGGTATTACTGACTTGATGACCTTTTCCAGCGGAAGCCCAGTGACATTCTCTGCAGCGTACAGACACACGCCCACTGGCGGTGTGATCAGGCCAAAGCTGAGCGTGATGACCAAGAACACTACGAAGAACAGGGGGCTGATACCTAACTGCTTCACCACGGGCAGCAGAATGGGCACCAAGATGTAGATGGCGGCAGTGGCATCCATGAACATGCCTACAATGATCAGGAAGGCGAACAGTGCAAACATGATGACAAGCGAATTCTCGGAGATACCTAGTATGAAGTGAGCCAACTTCGTGGGCAGTCCATCCAGCTCGAAGATCTGGCCAGCTGGCTTAGCGGAAATCGCGATAAACAAGATGGCACCGGTCTGACGGGCATTTTTACAGACGATGCGGGGGATGTCTGACCACTTTAGACGCTTGTACACATAGATGGAAACCAGCATGGCATAAGCCACGGCGATACCGGCGCCCTCGGTTGGGGTATAGATGCCGCTGTACATTCCAGCCAGCAGGATGACAGGTACCATCAGGGCTGGAACGGCACTCAAAAAGGTCTTGCCCAGACGCCTGACACTAAAGGTGCTTTTTTCTCCGAAGCCCGTGACCTTGCAGTGGATAAAGTTGTAGACCATGTAAACCACGCCGATGAACACACCAGGGACCATACCGGCCATCAAAGCCTGTCCAATGGACACGCTGGCGGTGGAGGCGGCCACGATCATTAGAATGCTGGGGGGAATGATGGAGGCTAGCATACAGCCAGCCAGGTTGATTCCCACGCCGTATTCTTTGGGATAGCCCTTTTTGGCCATGGCGTTGATGCTCATCTTACCGATGGAAGCCACGGCGGCCACAGAAGAGCCGGACATGGCGCCGAAGATGATGTTGCACAGAATGGACACGTGGCCCAGGCCACCGTAAATCCAGCCCACACAGGAATCGGCCAGATCGTAGATTTTGTCTGCAATGCCGCCCTCGTCCATGAGAGAACCAGCCAAGATGAACAGAGGAACGGCTACCATGACGAAGCTGTTCATAGAGGTGTACATCAACTGGACAACCATGGTTAGGGGCATATTGCCCATGGTGATCAGCACGATGACAGAGGCGGCACCCAGAGAAATGGCGATGGGGACGCCCAGGGCCATCAGGCCAAGAAAGATCAACAGCAGAGTAACGCTCATTTCTTGCTGCCTCCAATCGCTACTTTATGGGGATACTCCAGAAAGCTCTGAATCGTGCCGATGACACCCAGCACACCGCATAGGGGTACGCAGGCCATGATAAAGCCCATTGGAATGGCGACAGCGGTGGCCATTTCTTTGAAGGCAAGCTTCTGCATGGTAAGTTGGATGCCATAGTAGATCATAAAAATGAAGAAGCCCATGGTAACTACGTAATATAGTACCGTGCACAGTTTTTGGAAGGGACGGGGCAAAATCCGAACCAGAACTACCACACGGGAGGACTCAACCCGGTTGAAGCTGGCGGCCACTGCCATAAACATCATCCACAGGAAGAAGAAACGGGTGGTCTCCTCGGTCCAGGTCAGGCTATACCCCAGCATACGGCTGCTCACCTGGAGCAGAACAACAAGCAGCAGGCAGACCAGAGTGCCGCCGCAAAGAATATTTTCCAGGGTGTCCACCACATCAAAGAACTTGCTAAATGCTGATTTTTTACGGTCCACGGAATCCCCTCCTAACAGGGTATTAATTCTCTCAATTTTAAACGATGCGGAGAAGCCGAAGGCTTCTCCGCATCGGCGCGTCTGTATTCGCTGATTTTGCTACATTTTAATTAGGCCTTGCCACAGAACTCCACGGTGGCATTAAACAGATCGTCGTTTGCCACCAGCTCCTTAAACTTGGGATACAGGCTCTGGGAGATCTCCACAAACTGCTGAAAGCCATCCTTGGTGAGCTCGTTGTACTCCATTCCGTTGTCGGTCAGCAGCTTGAGCATCTCACCGTCCTTATTGGCCTGATAGTCTACGTACCACTGCTGGCACTCATCGGCAGCCTGCTTCAGCGCGTTCTGCTGATTTTCGGTCAGGCCGGACAGCTTATTGGAGTTCATGCCAACAACCCAGGCGTCGGCGATGTGGTTGGTGGCGGAGATGTATTTCTGAACCTCGTAGAAGTTATTGGTGGCTGGCACGTCCACGGGGTTCTCCTGACCGTCTAAGGTGTGCAGCTGCAGGGCATTATAGACTTCGCTGAAGCTCATGGGGGTAACGTTGGCACCGCAAGCGGAAAAGAACTCAACATATAGGGTGTTGTTGGGAGTGCGCAGAACCAAACCCTGCATATCGGAAGGCTGAGTAATGGGGGCCTTGCTGTTGGTGACCTGCCGGAAGCTGCGAGTCCAGCGGCCCAGGCAGGTGATGCCCATGCTCTCCACGCTGTTGAATAGGTTGACGCCAGTTTCGCTGTTCAGGTAATCCTGCAGTTGCTTGGTGTCGTCAAACAGATAGGGGACGGAGATCACATAGAAGTTGGGATTAAAACTGGCGTATAGGGAGGCGGCCAGGATCACGATATCCAGAGAGCCGTTGCCCACGGAAGAGATGGCCGCATTGCCGTCGCCGCCGTACAGGGAGCCGTTGGGGTAGATATTCAACTCAATACTGCCGTTGGAGTACTTCTCCACGCGGGACTTAAATTCTTGGGCGGCTGCGTAGATGTAGGAATTGTCGGCATCGGGCACGCTGACGTTTAAGGACACCTTGGGATCGGAAGCGGTGCTACTGGAGCTGGCGCTATTGGATGCGGAAGTGCTGTTGTTGCTGCTGCCGCAGCTGGCCAGGGAGGCCACCATAACCAAAGCAAGTACCATGCTAAGACACTTTTTCATCTCAATTACTCCTTTTTCTCTTTTATTTTCATATTTTGAATTCCAAGGTTCATCTGAAACAATTCCTTTACACTGGGGTAGAGCCCGGTGTAAACCCGGTAGCGGCGGTCGTAAACTTCCCGGTGGCTGTCAGAATGCTTGATCTCCATATAGATCGACTTTTCCACCTTGGAAGATGCCTCGTACACATCTTTAAACACGCCGGCACCCACGCCGGCCAGCAGCGCCGCGCCTACAGGAGCCATATCGTTCATATCCAGGACTGTAATATCTCGGCCGGTAATGTCTGCTTTGATCTGGGCCCAAACCTTACTCTTGGCACCACCACCGATGGAATAGAAGCTGTTCAGCTTTTTGCCGGTTACATCCTCTACCATTTCAATTAGCTGGCGCAGGCCGTAGGCACAGCCCTCCAGCACCGCCCGGTTCATTTCCCGGCGGGTGGTTTTTAGCGACAGGCCGAAGAAGACACCTCTGGCGTAGGGATCCCACACAGGGCTTCGCTCTCCCATCATATAGGGCAGAAAGACCAGACCGTCGGCCCCCGGTTCAGCTTGATCAGCATCGTCGTTCATAAGGATCATGCCCTTCTTGCCGGTGACCGAAGGGTAGTCGTTGTAGTCCTGATAAAAGTTGTCGTACATCCACTGATAGGAGGCACCGGTGTGAGACATAGCACCCTGGTAGATCCAGGCGCCGTCTACTACATGGCGGCGATTGATAAAGTTGGGGGAGAACTTGGGCTGCTCCACACAGACGGTCAGCACATTGGTAGTCCCTACCGACTCGCACACATCGCCCTCTTTGACCACGCCGGCCGCAAGGGTGGCGCAGGCGGTGTCTCCGCCGCCGATGACGATCTTGGTTTTTGGTGAGAGCCCCATGGCCAACAGCACCGGGTGGGTTAGGGTGCCCACCACGTCGGTGGACTTATAAAGTGGAGGCAGCTTACAGATGTCGATGCCGATCTTTTCGCAGATTTCCTTTGACCACGCTCCTTGTCCTGCCGTCTCGTAAAGCAGGGTGTAAGAGGCGTTAGAATGGTCAATGGCAAAGTTTCCGCAAAGCATAAAGGCCATTAACGTGTTCACATGGCCGAAATAGCGGGTCTTTTCATAGATGTCCGGCAAATTACGCTTGATCCACAGCATTGATGTACCGGACATAGCCCCTGCCATGGCGCTGTTGGCCGTAATCTCAAAAAGGCGTTGGGGTCCAATCGCCTCCCGGAACATCTCTGCCTCCCGGGTGCTGCGACGATCAGAGTAAATGATGGGGTCCACCAAGACGTTTCCGTCCTGATCGAAGGCCGCCAGGCCGGGGCACAGGCAGGATATCCCAATGGCTTTGATTCTCTGAGGGTCTACCTTATGCTTGCTGACCAGAGATCCCATACAGCCAGTAAACGCGTTCCACATATCGGCGGTATCGATCTGGACGGACACTTGATCCGGGTTGATAAGGTGGTAGGAAGTGCTCTCCTGGGCCACAAACGTGGCATTTTGATTAATAACCGTGACTTTTATGCTGGAAGTACCGATGTCTGCGCCCAGGAGAAAAATCTCTTCCATGGTGATCCCTCCTTGGTTTTTGAGGTGGCGCGACCTTAGAATTGGTCGTAATTCTTGTCGTTCTCCAACTGAGCCAGCAGCTCCTTCGCTTCCTTTACGCTGTAGTTCTCATGAATGATGTAACGCAGGGCCACGACCAGAGCGGTGACGTCCTCGTAGTCCCAAACAAAGCGGCCCATCGTGACACCACCCACGCCACAGTCCATAGCCTCGCGCGTCATCTGCAGGTAATCGTCCAGGGTTTTGCAGGCGTCGCCGCCCTGAATCACGATGCGGAACTGGCTGGGCACGCAGGCAACAACCTTGGCCATGGAGTCTGGATCGCCGGTATAGGTGGTTTTCACAATGTCCATGCCCATTTCGCAGGCACTGCGGCAGCAGTAAGCGATGTTCTCCCAGGCGGTACGCTTCTCAATCGGGACGCTCTCCCCCTTTGGATAAACGTGGCCGATCAGGGGCATTCCTTTGATGGCGCACTCGTCGGCAATACGGCCGATGGCGGTAAACTGCTCGTCCTGATAGTCGCCCAGGGTCATGCAGCCCATGGAGACGGCGTCAGCGCCCATGCGGATGGCTTCGTCCACCGTACCAAAGATGGTGTCCTTGGTGGGAGCAACGGGGGAATAGTTGGAGATTTTCATCAGAATAGAGGTTTTGCCGGCATGCTGCCACATACAGTCCTCAGCAATACCCTTGGTCATGGTCATGGCATCGGGGTGGCCAAGGATAATCTTGTCAATGGTGTTCTGAATGTGATGCAGGCCGGTCATAGGGGCGATGCCACGCGAGATAGCATGGTCCACGGTGATCGCCATCATCTTGTTACTCTTGGGGTTGACCAGTCGGCTCATACGTACAGCTTTCCCTAACATAGCCATAATAAAATTTCCTCCTCAGAATTAAGTGGATATGGTAAATAAAATGGACGCGGGGTTGAACCTCAGGGCTCAATGACCACTTTCAGGCCGGTGCCGCTGATGCACACGTCATAGGCACTCTGGAAGTCGTCGATCTTAAATTTGTGGGTGACAATCTTGTCGGCGTTGATCTTGCCGCTCTTAATCATCTCTGCGGCAGCCAGGTAGTCTTCCAGTCTGTAAGCGGTGCTGCCGTTGACGTTGATCTCGCCATAGTGGATGGTATTGACCTCGACGGTGGACTCGCCGGTGCCGGCAAAACCGGCAAACAGGTTCACTGTGCCGCCCCGTTTGCACAATTTCAGAGTGGAGTTCACTAGGGCAGGCACCCCGATTGCCATCACAATCACATCCATCCCCTGCCCGCCCGTCTCTCGGTTGACAATGGCGGCCAAATCCTCCTTGGTTGGATCCACCACCAGATCGGCACCCAACTGCTGGGCCACCTCACGGCGGGACTCGTTGGGTTCGCTGACAATTACTTTCCGGGCACCGGCAATCTTGGAAAGCTGCAGGTGAAACAGGCCGATCGGGCCCGCGCCTACAATGAGTACGTCGTCGTTGAAGCCGGTGCCTGCGTTCTTCAGACCACGGATGCAGCAGGCCAGAGGCTCAATCAGCGCGCCGGCGGCGTAAGACACATGGTCGGGCAGCTTAACGATATTGCCATTCTCAATACAGATGGCGGGGATGCGGATATACTCCTCAAACCCACCATCGAATTCATAGCCGATGGCCTTGCGGTCCAGACAAGCGTTTTCTCTGCCACTCAGGCAGCTGCTGCAGTGGTGGCAAGGGATGACGTTGGCCACGGCCACCTTCTCACCTACTCGAAAGTCTTTTACGTCGGCTCCAACTTCGGAAATGACACCACAGATCTCGTGGCCGATGACAGAGGGGTAACGGACACCTTTGGTTTTTTTGCCGGTGAGAATTCGCATATCAGTACCGCAGATGGCGGCACTCTTCATCTCCAGCAGGATCTCGTCCCTCCCGATCTCAGGCTTGGGCAGTTCAGCGGGCGCGAACTGGTCGGGGCCAGAAAGAACAACTGCTTTCATTCAAAAAACATCTCCTTATTTCGCTGTTCAGATGGGATAATTGACTTGGCCTCCCCTAAGGTTTTCCCTGTTTCCGGATGATAAAGAGGGGCAACTGGGGTGGAAGCTGTCTTCTGGCACATCGTAGCACAAATGTAGTAATTCTACAATACTGAAAATTATTTTCGGAATAACTGTAGAAAAACTACACATATTTTTGTTGAATCATACGAAATTATTTAAAATATGGCAAAATTTCCTTATTTTCTCGTATAAGTTCGAATTCTTTTGGCCGGACGGGCTCTAAATTGTAGTCGAAAAACTACACAAAAGAGCAAAAAAAGGAAGACACCAAGTTTGGTATCTGACTAACTTCAGTTTCTGCAGCACAGTTGGATTCAGACCTTGTTGTCGGAGGTGGCAGCACGGGTCTTAAAAATGGCCTGGAAGGCAACGTCATAGTCCTGGAAGGCCATAATGGCCACAAGACTATCAATGACGGCTAGCTGGGCTAATCGGGTGCTGCCGGACTCAGAGCGAAAAATGGTCTCTTCGCTGATGGTGGTGATCGTATAGTCGGCAATTTTAGCCAGACTGGTCTTGCCAGCTACGGTCAGACCGATTACAGTGGCACCGCAGGACTTACACAGTTCGGCGGCCCGCAAAACATGAATGTTATTGCCCGAGTGAGAAACGGCAAAAAGGACGTCCCCCTTTTTCAAAAGGGAAGCCTCCATCAACTGAATGTCTTTATCCTCTACAGCACACACGTGAATGCCGATTTTCAGGAACTTGTGCTGGGCATCTCTGGCCACGATCATGCTGCCGCCGGTGCCTGCAAAAACGATACGGCCAGCCTTTGCCAGAATATGAGCCACATGCTTCATGTTTTCAAGGTCAAGGGACTGGATCGTGCGCTGCAGGGCGGTTATCTCGGTATTGAAGATCTTCTGACAGATCTCCTCGGCGCTGTCGTCTTTCTGCAGCTTGGGGTGGTACTGCTGGCCAGAGGGTATGGTCTCCAGGGCGGCGCTGATCTTAAATTCCTGGAATCCCTTATAGCCGATGCTCTTGCAGAACCGGACGACGGACGCGTCGCTGACGCCAATCAACTCAGCCAGTTCAAGCAGGGTACAGTGGAGCACCCGATCAAAGTTTTCTTTTATATACAGGGCGATTTTGCGCTCGGTATTGGTAGCGTTGTTGCTCTCATATTTAGCAGTAATCCGATTTTTACAGCTGGAATGATCCACGGGTTTCTTCCTCCTTTTTAGAGATTGACTCTGAAATTTTTCTACATTCTTGATTCTAGCATAGGAACTGCGGTCCCGCAACCATAATTTCGTTCCTCTGCTTCCACACTATAGCGCTTTCGGAGATCCCGCATCAGCAATGATACCAAAAAAACAAACAAGACAGACAAAAAAATGAAGCCGAACGAAAATTCACACATTGGTCATTATAAACGGCAAAAAGAAAGGCCTCTTCCACATCAGTCAAAGCGAAACAGGTCCACCAAGCTCGGCGCTGCGATTACTCTGATCGAGCAGTTTTTGGACTCTGTATAGCATATTTTTCCCAATATAACAAGGAAAGCCGGTTCATTTTCAGCCGGCTTCCCTTGTTATGATCAATTGTTATTCCGCACCGATCCGCGCCCACTCCGGCGCCACCCCGTCCAGCCAGCTCATCTGCCGGGCCAGCTCGGGCCGCACCGCGCCGAACACCCGGTTCCGGCACTCCTGCCGAGCCAGACTCCAATAGCAGTACCGGTCGTCCTCTGGGGCCGGCAGATGGGTCAGTAGCAGCCGCTTCATGGAAATGCGCTGAAAAAACTCGCATTTCTCATCCGTGGCCAATTGCATTGGATTGCAGAATACAAGATCCAGGTTTCCAAACCGCCTCACCAGCTCTGCTTCCCGTCTGCCCAAAATGGCGTCGGCGGTCAAGAGGATGCGCTCCGCCCCGGTCTCCAGCAGCAGCATGCAGTTGGGCAGGTCAAACAGCGTCTTGTCGCAGCCGCCCCCCGCCTGTTCATGCACCGCGTCCAGCGCAGTAATGGAAAAGGGCCCAATTCTCAGCTTTCGGATCCCCTGGGCCAGCGTGCGGCCCGCCGGGGTATTGCCCTCCAGACCGTATCCATACACCGACAGTTCCGGGCGAGCATGGCGCAAGTAGTATAGCAGATCCCCGTCACAGTGGTCTCCATGGGTATGGGTAAACACCAGTCCGCCCAGGTGGGCAAACAGGCCCTCCCCGGACAGCATTTGCCGGTGCAGCGCCTCCGGGAAGGGAGAAAAGCACTGGTAGGGCCCCCGGCCATATAGCCCGTCAATGAGCAATCCGGTCCCCTGCCGGTACAGGTACAGTCCGCTGTTGGACAGGCAGTAGAGATATGTGTTCGGCATCGTCTCCCCCTCCGTCTACTGCATCAGCAGCGTCACCAGCTCCTGCTTGGGCAGACAGTAAAAACAATGCCTGACGTCCACCCGCTCCAGAGCCTGCGTCAGCGCCCCGTGCTCCAGCTGGCAGCCCCGCAGGGCGGCCAGCAGCTCGGGGGAGGCGCCCTCCCCGAAGAAATCCCCAAAAAACTGGCAGTCGCGGATTCGGCCGTGCTCCACCTCCAAAAAAATCTGGATGGTGCCGCAGCCCTCCACCCGCCGCTCCTTGCACACGGTACACTTGGGCGACCGGCCCCAATTCCACTCCCAGGTGGAATACCGCTCCCTGCGCAGCAGCTCCACGCCGTCCAGGTCCGCCCGGGTCAGCCTGCCCTCTGTTGCGCCCCGGTCCCACGCCATATATCTACGCAGCAGCTCCCAAAACTCCTCAATGGGCACGGGGTGCTCCAGGCAGTCCCAAATGTTGGTCACCCGGCTGCGTACCGACTGGATGCCCTTAGAGGCGATCTTCACCGGCGCCGGCCGCAGGGCCCGCCCCAGTACGGTCAGGTCGGAGTGGTACAAGATGGTGCCGTGGTGCATGATCCGGCCGTCTTTGCAGTATTGTGCGGTGCCGCTGAACTTCTTTCCGCCGATGGTCAGGTCGTTGCGGCCGGACAGTTGCGCCTGGATGCCGATGTGTCCCAGCGTCTGAATCAGCGGCTGGCAGAACAGAGCCAGGTCCATCCCTTCGCAGATACTCCCAGGCACGATGAAGGTGTAGTTGATGTTGCCCAGGTCGTGGTAGACCGCGCCGCCGCCGGACAGCCGGCGTGTCACACGGATGTCTTCTTTTCGTACGAAGTCGGTATCCACCTCCTCCAGCGTATTCTGGTACTTGCCCACGATGACGCTGGGGCTGTTGCGCCAGAGCATGAAGTAGGACTCGTCCTGGGGCAGGCGATCAAATACATACTGCTCCAGCGCCAGATTAAAGTCGCTGCGGGTATCCCGACTTTCCAGATAGATCATGGTGAGGGCTCCTTTCTCCCACGACAAGCCCAGCGGCAGGAGCTGTTCCTGCCGCTGGGTGGGGGCTATAGATTATGAATAGCCGCACCCTTCCAGGCACTCAGGAAGGCCTCCCCCAGGCCCTCGCTTACCGTCGGGTGGGGCTGGACGGCGTGGATGATCTCCTCCGCGGTGGCCTCCGCCTCCATGGCCGCGGAGAACTGGGCGATCATCTCGGTGACATGCAACCCGTACATATGTACGCCCAGGATCTCTCCATACTCCCTGTCCACGATGACCTTGAACATCCCGTCCGTGTCCCCCTCCACCAGGGACTTGCCGTTGGCAAGGGCGGGGAAGCGCCCCACCTTGACGCCGTCCCCATAACGCTCCCGGGCCTGCTCCTCAGTCAAGCCCACGCAAGCAATCTCCGGCTCCATATAAATGCAGGATGGGATGCGGTCGTAGCGCATCGCGGCATGCTCGCCGCAGATATTCTTCACCGCTGTCTCTGCTTCGTGGAATGCGGTGTGGGCCAGCATGGACTTGCCGTTCACGTCGCCCACGGCGTAGATGTGGGGTAGGTTGGTGCGCATAGTCTCATCGCAGCGGATGGCCGCCCGGTCAAACTCCAGCCCGATGCCTTGGGCATTCAGCCCCTGGGTGCTAGGCCGGCGGCCCACCGACATGAGCACGCTCTCCGTCTGAATGTCTCGCTCCTGGCCGTCCAGCTCAAAGATGACGCGGTCGTCCCGCAGCGTCTTCACCCGGGCGCCCAGATAAAAGGCAACGCCCGCCTTCTCCAGCCGCTTCTGGGCCAGAGCGGATATTTCCCGGTCCACCATGGGCAAAATGCGGTCCATCATCTCCAGTACAGTTACCTTACAGCCCAACTGGCTGAGCACATAGGCGAACTCGATGCCGATCACGCCGCCGCCCAGCACCGCCATGGAAGTAGGGACCTGCTTTAGCTCCAGGGCCTCGGTGCTGGTGAGGACATGGCAATTCCCCTCCTGGGCGATGGCCTTGGCAATCACCGTCTCCGACCCGGTGGCCACGATAAAATACTCCGAGGTGATGGTCTTTCCCGTGTCCACCTCCACCGTGTGCTCATCCTGGAATGCGGCCCTGCCCCGGACTACCGTGATGTGGTTGCCCTGGAGCAGGCTGGCCACGCCGCCCACCAGCTGTTTGGTCACCGCCTGCTTGCGCGCCTGTAGTTTGTCCATATCGACTTCGGCTTTGGAAAAGTCGCCTCCCACGATGCCGAACTGCTCCGCCCGGCGTATCTCGTTCAGCAGCGAGGCACTCTTTGCCAGCACCTTCGTGGGGATGCACCCCACGTTCAGGCAGGTGCCGCCCAGCTTGTTTCCCTCGATCAGGCAGGTCTTCTTCCCTGCCTGGGCCGCCTGGATGGCCGCCACATAGCCGGCGGCCCCCCCGCCGATCACCGTTACTTCATAGTCACATCCCATGTCCTTCTCCTCAGAGCAAAACCTTGATGGGTTCTTCCAGCAGCTGCTTCATGTATTCCACAAATCGGGCGGCCAACAGACCGTCGACGATGCGGTGGTCCACCGACAGCTGGATGTTCATCATGGGCCGAATGGCAATCTCGTCCTCGCCCGCCTCGTTGGTGACCGCCACGGGGGTCTTGCGCACGGAGCTGATGGAGAGGATGGCCGCCTCTGGGGGATTGATAATGGCGGTAAAGTTGCCGATGCCGAACATCCCCAGGTTAGAAATGGAGAAGGTTCCGCCGCTGTATTCCGCGGGGACCAGTCGCCCCGCTTTGGCCCGCTCCACCAGGTCCCGGGTCTCTTGGGCCACCTGGCTGATGGTCTTCTCCTGCACGTTTTTGACCACCGGCACGATCAGCCCATGCTCCCCGGCCACCGCCATGCCTACGTTGATGCTCTCGTAGGTGACGATCTGGTCCCCCACCAGGGATGAGTTGACCCCCGGGAACTTACGTAAGGCCTTGCTGGCCGCCATGATGAGCAAGTCGGAGACCGCCACCTTGCCCTCGCCCTTCTCGTTGAGCATCCTGCGAAACTCTGTCAGCCGGGTGGTGTCCACCGCGTCGGTAAAGTACAGATGGGGGGCGGTGAACTTGCTTTCGGACAGCCGCTGGCCGATGATCTTCCGCACGCCGTCGTAGGGCTCCGTGCCGGCAACCTTCTTTTCGGGGACGGCCTTCTGCGTCGGCTGGACCACATCCTGCTTCATCACCTTGCCCTTGGTCCCGGTACCAGCTACCGCCGACAGGTCTACGCCCTGCTTTTCCGCGATTTTCCGGGCCAGAGGCGAGGCCTTGATATCCTTGGCCGTGATCCCGCCCTGGAAGCCGGTGCCCTGGATCCAGGCGATGGCGGCCGGGTCGTACCCCTCGTCCTTCACCAGCCTTCGGGCCTTTGGGGTCAGCTTCAGCTCCCGCGCGGACATGGCCGGGGTCGGCTGCTCCGGCTCGTCGGCCTGCTGGGGCTCCTCCCCGTCAAAGTCGGCCTTCACCGCCTCGTCTGAGGCCACGTCCATCACGTGGGCCTTTATCGCCGCGTCGGCGTCCTCCCCCAGCTCGCCCACCACGGCGATGGGGGTGAATACGGGCAGCGTACTATTGGGCTCGGCCACGATCTTCAACAGCGTGCCGTCTTCCGTGGCGTCTACGGTGACCACGCTCTTGTCCGTGTGCACGTCAAAGAAGGGCTCGCCCTTATGTACCGGCTCACCCACCTGCTTGTGCCACTCCACCAGCAGGCCCTCCTCCTGGGTAAAGCCCAGCTTGGGCATAATAATTACTTTAGCCATATTTGCTCCTCCTGTTCCAGCTCACAGCATTTTCCGGACCGCTTCAAGGATCATATTCTCATTGGGCACCACCAGCTTCTCCAGCGCCGGGCTAAAGGGCAGGGGCACGTCGGGGGCACACACCCGGGCCATAGGGGCCTCCAAGTCGTAGAACACGTCCTGCATCAGGGAAAAGCCCATCTCGCCCGTGATGCCGAAGCTGGTGTAGCCCTCATCCACCAGCAGCAGCTTGCCGGTCTTCTTCACAGACTTGATGACGGTCTCTTTGTCCAGGGGCTTGATGGTGCGCGGGTCAATGACCTCGATGCTTACGCCCTCCTTCTCCATGTGCTTGGCCACGGTCAGGCTCTTGCTCACCATGGTCGAGGTGGCCACGATGGTCAGATCGGCACCCTCCCGCACCACGGCGGCCTTTCCAAAGGGGAGCAGCAGGTTCTCGTCGGCATCGTCGGGCATGTCGAACTGCTGGCTGTACTGCATCCGGTGCTCCACCACCACCACGGGGTTGTTGTCCCGGATGGCGGTCTTCAGCAGCCCCTTGGCGGTATATGCGTCGGAGGGGATGACCACCTTCAGGCCGGGGAAGTAGGAGATGATCGAGTTGAGGGACTGGGCGTGCTGGGCCGCGCTGGCTCTGCCCAGACCGATGGTGGTACGCAGCACCATGGGCACGCTGCACTGCCCGCCGGACATGTAGGTAATCTTAGCCATCTGGTTAGCGATTTGGTCCATGGCCACCAGCATAAAGTCGGAAAACATGATCTCCACAATGGGGCGCATGCCGGTCAGGGCCATGCCCACGCCCATGCCCACGATGCCGGACTCGCTGATAGGGGAGTCCTTCATGCGCAGATCGCCGTATTTCTCCCACAGACCCCTGTTGGCCTTCCATGTACCGCCGTTGGGGCCCACGTCCTCGCCGATCATCATGACCATGGGGTCCAAGGCCATCTCCTCGTCCAGAGCCTCCCGCACTGCGTCTCTATAATAAATCTTTCTCATTGTCTTCCCCCCCTTATTCGCAGAAGATGCCCTGCATCAGCTCGCTCGCGTCGGGATAGGGACTGTCGACGGCGAACTGGCACGCTTGCTTAATCTCTTCGTTGACGCTGTTTTCAATCTTCTCCAGCTCCGCCCGGGTGAGCAGCTCCTTCTCCTGGAACAGCTTGAGCGGGTCCCGGTCCTTCCAGTGTTCCAGCTCGCCCGCGGCGCGGTAGGCCCCGGGGTCGCCGCCGTTATGGCCGTGCTGGCGGTAGGTCTTGCACTCCACAATGGAGGGGCCGCCGCCCTGGCGGGCCTTTTCCACCGCCTTGCACACGGTATCGTACACCGTCTCCACATCGTTGCCATCGACGGTGTAGCCGTCGATGCCGTAGCCCACGGCCCGCTTGGCCAGATCGTGCTCCTTGGTGACCCGGTTGATATCCACCGTGATGCCGTACTGGTTGTTTTCAATGATGTACACCACGGGCAGGTCCCAGGCCGCCGCCATATTGATGCTCTCGTGGAAGGTGCCCTCGTTGGAGGCTCCGTCGCCGAAGAAACACAGCACCACCTGATCGGTGCCCCGATACTTGCAGCTGTAGCCCGCGCCGGTGGCGATGGGGATGCCGCCGCCCACGATACCGTTGGCCCCCAGGATGCCCAGGCTCATGTCCATAATGTGCATGGAACCGCCCTTGCCATGGCAGTAGCCGGTTTCCTTGCCCAGGATCTCCGCCATCATCCGCTTGGTGTCCGCGCCCCGGGCCACCAGGTGGCCGTGGCCGCGGTGGGTGCTGCCCAAAAAGTCGTCGGCGCGGATGGCCGCGCAGGCGCCCACGGCCACCGCCTCCTCGCCGATATACAGGTGGGCCAGACCTGGCATCAGACCCCGCTTATAGAACTCAAACACTTCCTCCTCAAACCTGCGGATGCGATACATACTGGCGTACATGGATTTTGCCATCTCGTTATCCTTTAAGCTCATGATCCTTACGTCTCCTTTAACAAAATTCACATTGGAATAATCGTTGACAATTTTAATTGGATGCTTTATTTTATAATTATATTTGTTTTTTATAATCATAAGTTTGGATGGCCGCTTTGTCAATGGGATTCTTCGGATTTTTTCTTGTGAAGATGGAGGTTTTTGCGCCTTCTTTTTAGCGCTTTTGCCGAAACCGTTTTTCCAAATTGTGTTTTCGGCCCCGCTGCGCTATGATGACAATAAAACCAAGCTAAAGGAAGGGAGCACACATGTCGAAAATTGAGGACCCCGGATTGAAGGACCGAATCTACTGCCACGTTCGGGACAAGATCCTGACGCTGGAGATCAAGCCAGGAGAGAAGATCCCAGAGCTGTCCATCGCCCAGGAGTTGGGGGTGAGCCGGCCCCTGGTTCGGGAGGCGGTGCGCCATCTGTCCTGGGACGGGCTTATCAAGCTGGAACCCAACCGAGCGGCTACCGTGGCGGTCATGGACGCCCAGATGATCCAGAACCTGGCCTTTGTCCGCTGGCAGCACGACCAGCTGGCCATCCCGCTGGCCGTCTACAACGGCAGCCCCCGGGATTTTGACGCGCTGCGCGCCGTCGCCCTCCGGTGTCTGGAGGCCAACGCCGCCGGCGATCTGAGCGCGCGGCACACCCTGGACGCCCAGTTCCATCAGCAGGTCTACCAGCTCACCGGTAACCAGTTGCTCTACGACCTGCATTGCCGGCTTGGAATGTTGGTTCGCCTGTGGCAGGCGCTGCACATCACCTCGCCCGCCATGCTCGCCGAGGGCCTGCAGCAGCATCTGGAACTGGTGGACCGCTTCGAAGCGCGGGACATCCCCGGCGCGCTCCAGGTGATCCAGGCCCACTCCACCCACTCCTTCGGCTCCGATTTTCAGGGTAAGCTGCTCACCCCCCAGGATCTGCTCCAGCTCCAATAGCGACTCAAACATAAAAACCGGCGGGACATTCCCCTTTCAGGGAATGTCCCGCCGGTCCATCTACGGATCGGACCTCTGCTCGGCCCGCTCTTCCTTTGTCCGGAAACTGGCATTGCCGTATTTCCGGTATGTGCAGATCTCTGTCACGGCGCACACGGCAAAGATCATCGCAGCGATCAGGGGAAAGGCAAAGTTTCGGTCCGTCGCAGCAAACAGCACCGTCACATACAGCCACAAAGCGCCGCACAGGCAGCTGCCGATCACGCCGTAGATACGGCGGTAGGGCCGTCTTCTTCTAAAAAGCATATTGTTTCTCCTATCCTATGGTCGTTCCGGCGGGTTCCCCGGGGCAGGTTCGGCCGTCATAGTACTGAGTGGGGAGGCCAAGCATCTCCCCCACATAGGTCAGCTCTCGGACCACGTCGCCGTAGATCACCGCGAAGTGGGGCTCCCACCCAGCTTTGACAGCGGAGGACACCAGCCCCCTCACGTCCGGCTCCGCCTGCACCACCACGCTGGCTCCGTTGAACTGCTTGGGCTTGTCCAGGGCCCGTCCCCGCATCAGGAAGAAGCGAAATGCCCCGTTCTCATCCTGTCCCACCCGGAATACGGTGACAGCCTCACAGGGCCGGCAGCCAAACTCCATGGTGGGGCCGATGCCCCGGTTGCACTGCACTCCCACCCGGGCGCCGGTATCCGCCCGGGCCAGGCTGCACGCGCCGGCGCCACAGTGCCAGAAGGTAATCGTGTTCTCCCCCTCGTCTATGGACGCCGGGTCCCCGAAAAAGGCCGGCTCCCCAGTCAGTTGGATGCCCATGTACATGCTCAGCGCCCCGAATACGTCCACCTCGCAGGCGGCGGCCACCAGTCGGCTGTTCAGGGCGGAGAGCACCGCGCACACCGGGGTGCCGTAGACGGTAAAGAAGTCGGGCCAGCACCGGGAGGCGACGGCACCCAGGCCGTGCTCCCATATCAAGTCGTCGTAAGCCTTGTACAGCCTTGCAAAGTCCATGACATTCTGTTCGGGGAGCTTGTCCAGCCCCGTCATCAGCGCCCCGGCTTTTTCCAAATAGTCCCTGGCCTCCTCATCGGTACAGGCCCGGGCCGCGTCCATCAGCTCCCGAGCCTCGAAAGACTCCAGCGTAACCCCAAAGGTGCGCAGCAGGTCGTTTTCCACGGCCTGCCCAAAGCCGAAGCCCTGGGGAGGGTGGCCGATGCAGGCCATGCGCAGTCCCCTCAGGTCGTAGACCAGTTTGGCGGCACGGATGACCGTGGTCAGGATCCGGGTCACCGCTTCTTCCTCAGGAGCGCCAAGCAGGAATTGAACCCTCCTCCCGAACTTCCGGAAGGTATTTCCGGCGCTAAACCCCCCCGTCAGGGAATTGAGCCGCAGCCGCCCCCCGTCCAGGGCGGGCTCCCGCAGCGACCACACCGCCAGGGGGCAGGAAAAGCGTCTGGCGACCTGGGCGGCATAGGCACCGTTGGCAAAGGTTAGATTCTGGAAAATGACAAGGTCGGGCTGCTTGCCCTCCAGATAGTTCCCCAGCATCTCCAGGTCCAGCAGCATCTCCTCCGGACACACCGCCTCTGGGCACAGCGCGCGCACCTGGGCGCAGCTGCGCACAAACAGATCCCGGGCGCTGGGCATGTGGAAGTTGGAAATGCCCACCGGCACAAACAGCACGTTGAACTCGTTCACCGCAACCCCTCCTTGGCCGCCCACCGTGATAACAGGTCCTCCTCTCAGGTGAGACGTGAGAGGGAGCTTTTTTCGCCGCGTCTTTGGTTACCGCTGCACCCGGCCGGTGCCGTCACCGCCCATCAGCTTCTCCACGTCGGAAGCTCCCACGCGGTTGAAGTCGCCGATAATGCTGTGCTTCAGGCAGGAGGCGGCCACAGCGAACTCCAGGGCCTGCCCTTTGTCCTCGTAGTGGTTTAGCCCATAGATCAGGCCGCCGGCAAAGCTGTCGCCGCCGCCCACCCGGTCCACGATGTCCCGGATTTCATATTTCTTAGAGACATAGAACTGCTTGCCGTCGTTCAGGCAGGCGGCCCAGCCGTTCCAGTCGGCGCTGTGGCTCTCCCGCAGGGTGATGGCGATCATTTTCATGTTCGGATAGGTCGCTAGCACCTTGTCGCCAAGGGTCTTGTACTTCGCGCGGTCGAGTTCGCCGCTCTCCACGTCCACGTCGGCGGTGATCTCCAGGCTCTTTTGTACGTCCTCCTCGTTGGCAACGGCGACGTCCACATAATTCGCCAGCTCGCGCATCACCTCGGACGCCTTCTTGCCGTACTTCCACAGGTTCTTGCGGTAGTTCAGGTCGCAGGACACGGTGATACCCCGCAGCTTAGCCCGCTTCACGCTCTCCAGGGATAGCTCCATGGCACGCTCGGAGATGGCGGGGGTGATGCCGGTAATGTGGAACCACTCCACCCCCGCAAAAGCCTTGTCCCAGTCGATGTCGCCGGGCTTGGCCAGGGCGATGGCGGAGCAGGCACGGTCGTAGACCACCTTGGACGCGCGCTGGTTGGCGCCACCCTCCAGGTAGTAGATGCCCACCCGGCCCTCACCGGTGACGATGCGGCTCACGTCCACGTTGAAGCGGCGTAGCTCTGCCTTGCAGGCGGCGGCGATGACATTGTTAGGCAGTACGGTCAAAAAGCCCGCGTCCATTCCGTAGTTGGCCAGGGAAACGGCCACGTTGGCCTCGCCGCCGCCGAAGGTGGCCTCCAGGATGGGCGACTGGAAAAAGCACTCCTGTCCTGGTGCCTTCAGGCGCAGCATGATCTCGCCAAATGTCAAAACCTTCATGTCACTTATCCTCACTTCTGAAGCAGGTGTACTGCAAAGCCGCCGAACTCCTGCTTCAGGTATACAGCAGCCATCTTCTCGCCTTTGTACTTTGCCGTGCTCTCGTCCACGGCAAAGCCCTGCTTGGCCAGCTCCGCGATGGCCCGTGGGATACTGTTAGTCCGGATGGCGATATGGCCGTTCACGCCGAGATAAGGCTCCTTCATGACCTCCACGACGCTGCCGGCAAAGTTGGAGCTGTTGCCCTTTTTCACGCCAAAGGCGAAGGCCTGGTCCAGCTCCTCGCATACCTTCAGAGATTGCCCCGCATCCGCGGCGTTGACGCCCACGTGGGCCAGTTCAAAGCCCAGGGCCGTCTTGCGGGCGTCCGCGCACAGGGCGGTGATCTTCTCAAAGTTGTGGCCGACGATGTCGGCCTTGGCGCACAGCCAGCTGCCACCCACCGCGTGGATAAAGGGAGCGGCGATATACTCGCCCAGATTCTGGCCATTCACACCGCCGGTAGGGATGAATTTGATGCCACCGAAGGGGCCGGACAGGGCCTTCATGGCGTTTAGGCCACCGTATACGTTGGCGGGGAAGAACTTAACCACCTTCAGTCCCCGGGCCATGGCTGCCATGATCTCGGTGGGGGTCACGCAGCCCGGAGTAATGGCAATGCCGTTCTCCACGCACCAGGCCACCACCTCGTCGCAGTAGCCAGGGGCGACAATGAACCTTGCGCCGCAGTCCACGGCTTTCTTGCACTGCTCCAGGGTGATGACCGTGCCCGCGCCCACCAGCATATCCGGGCACTCCTTGGCCACCGCGGCGATGGAGTCGGCTGCCGCCGCCGTACGGAAGGTAATCTCCATCACATCGATGCCGCCCGCCAGCAGGGCCTGGGCCGTGGGAACCGCGTCCTCCGCCCGATCCAGCACCACCACCGGCACCACACCGGCGCTGCTCAGTCTGCTTAAAATATCTTCCATAACAAACTGCCTCCTTACACCTGATTGATGGGATATCCCGGCTTCTCGCCCCGCAGGACGGCCACGATATTCCGGGCGGACTTGGTCTTCAGCTCCTCCACCGCCTCCACCGTACTGTAAGCGGTGTGGTCGGTGAGAACCACGTTATCCAGCGCGCGGTAGGGGGAGTAGGCGGGGAGAGGCTCCACCCAGTGTGTATCCAGGCCGGCATACAGCAGCTTCTTCTCCAGCAGCGCCTGGGCCAGCGCCTCGTCATCCACCAGGGGGCCGCGGCCGGTATTCACCAGGATGGCGGTAGGCTTCATCAGCGCCAAGGTCTCCCGGTTGATCATCCTGGTAGTCTGGGGGGTGACGGGCATGTGCAGGGACAGGATGTCGCACCCTCTCAGTACCTCCTCCAGCTCCGCTTTCTGCGCGCCCAGGCTGGCGCACACTTCGGCGGAGACATAGGGGTCATAGACCAGTACCTTGGAAAATCCGAAGCCGGAGGTCTTCTTGACCAGCGTCCGGGCGATACGCCCGAAGCCCAGCACGCCCAGCACCTTGCCAGACAGCCGGAAGCTGGTGCGCTGGATGTTCCACTGCCCCTGGCGGACCAGGCGGTCCCGCAGGGCGGTCTGCCGCAGGCAGGTCATGATCAGGGCCAGAGCGTGGTCGGACACGTCCTCGGCACAGTAGTCGGGCACGTTGGTCACCTGGATACCTTTTGCCGTACAGGCGTCCACATCCACGTTGTCATAGCCCACGCCGTAGCGGTTGATGACCTTGCACCGTTTCAGCCCCGCCACCGCCTGGGCGGTCATGGGGGCCATGTCCAGCAGGATCGCGTCAGCGTCGGCGCACTCCCGAACGATGTCCTCCTGCGTGACGCAGTCACACAGCTTCATCTGGGCGTCCACCTGGGCCAGGATCTTCTGTTCCACCTCATAGGAGGCATGCCGGGTATCGGATACACACACTAAATATTTGTTCATGTGTTCCACCGCCTATTTGACAAGATATCCGCCGTCACAGGGAATGATGGCGCCGTTTACATAATCAGAGGCTGGGGCGGCCAAGAAGATGACCAAGCCCTTCATGTCGTCCGGGGTACCCCAGCGGCCGGCGGGGATCCGGTTGGTGATCTCCTGAAAGCGGGGGTTGGCCGGGTCGGTCAGCGCCGTGTTCATGGGAGTGTCCATATAGCCCGGCGCGATGGCGTTGACGGTGATACCGTACCTGGCCCACTCGTTGCACAGCGCCTTGGTCAGCTGGGCCACTCCGCCCTTGGAGGCCGCATAGGCGGGGACAGTAACGCCACCGAAAAAGCTGAGCATGGAGGCGATGTTGATGATCTTTCCACCGTGCTTCTGCCGGATCATCTGTTTGCCGGCCATCTGGCACAACAAGAAGGTCACCGTCAGGTTGATGTTCATCACCGCCTCCCAGTCCTCCAGGGAGAACTCCTCGCTCTTGTCCCGGCGCTGAATGCCGGCCGCGTTGACCAGCACGTCCACCTCGCCGCCCAGCAGCGCCAGCGCCTGGTCAAAGGTCTGGCGCAGCCGCTCGTGGTCGCCCAGATCGCACTGTAGGCCGTGGGCCTTCCAGCCTCTGGCCTGGTACTGCTGGGCCATGGCTGTGGACTTGGGGGAGGCTCCGATCATGGCCACCTCGGCCCCGGCCTCCAGCATTCCTTCTACCATGCCCCTGCCCAGGCCGCCGCTGGCCCCTGTAAAAATCACTTTTTTCCCACTGATATCAAACAAATCCATACGTGCGCTTCCTTCTTATCACAGTTTGTCCTGCTGTCCGTCGCCGAGCTTTAGGCTCCGGAGCAGCTCTTTTAGGTAAGACACCGAGCGTCTCAGATCCTCGTCGATGCCGTCCTTCACATAGTCCCGCCACAACCGGTGATCGTTGGTCCACACGCCAAATGGCTTGGAGAAACATTCCATGGCCAGGGCCCCCTGGTACCCCGCGCCGTGCAGGGCCAGCAGCGCCTCGCGCCAGTTAATATGTCCCATACCGGGCAGCTTACGGTTGTTGTCGCAGGCGTGGACGTTGACGATCTTGTCTCCGGCCTTTAAAATGGCGGCGGCCAGGTCGTCCTCCTCAATATTCATATGGTAGGTATCCAGATGCAGTCCCACGCTGGGGCTGTCCACCAGCGTTAAAAATTCCAGCCCCTGATCCACGGTGTTGAGCATGGTGTTCTCATAGCGATTGCACATCTCCAACCCTATCCTGACCCCGCAGGCCCGGGCCGTCTCTGCCATTCCCTGCACGGCCCTGGCGCTGTTTTCCACGCGCCTTTGCCGGGTGGCGTTGTCCACAGGAATGCCGGGCTTTGGGGTGGAGCCGTGAAGCATGCCGCCCACCACGCCGCCTCCCATCTCCGCCACCAGCTCGATATTGGCCCGGATGGCATCCACGCCCCGGGCGCGCGCGGCGGGATCGTCGCTGGACACGTCGCCGTCCCCGGGGAGGGAGGTGCAGAAGGTATAGGTCAGGCCCAGCTCCTTGGCTGTACGCACCGTCTCCCGCCGCACCTGCCCGCTCTGCCTGACCAGGCGCATGGAAGACAGCTCCACGTGGTCCGCGCCATCCTGCTTGGCTCGGCGCAGCACCGTCGGCCAGTCCACCGTGTCCTCATAGGGGAAATACGCATAAAAAACGCCTACTCGCATAATCGTACCTCTTCTCTCCGGCTTCAGCGCTGCAGCACGCGCCGCACGCTGTCCACGATCGCCTGGGGGTCCAGCCCGTACCGCTTGGCCAGTTCCTCTGGGTCGCCGGAGCAGCCGAAGCAGTCCTGCACGCCCACCATCTCCATGGGGACGGGGCAGCACTGGGCCAGCACCTCGCTCACTGCGCCGCCCAGGCCGCCCTGGACGTTGTGGTCCTCGGCCGTAACAATGTGGCCGGTCTTTCGGGCGTAGGCGGCGATGAGTGCCCGGTCGATGGGCTTGATGGAGGCCATGCTGACCACGGCGGCGTCCACGCCCTGCTGAGACAGCAGCTCAGCAGCCTGGGCTGCCCGGTGCACCATCTCGCCCACGGCGATGATGGTCACGTCTCTGCCGTCTCGGAGCACGTCACCCTTTCCAATTTCAAAGGACAACTCCCCGCCGAACAGTTCAGGCACCTCAGAACGGCCCAGGCGCAGGTACACCGGCCCCTCCCTGTGCAGCAGGGCGGCCTTGACGCAGGCACGGGTTTCCGCGTCGTCGCAGGGACACAGCACCGTCATCTGGGGGATGGCCCGCATGAGGGCGATGTCCTCCACGCACTGGTGGGAGCCGCCGTCCGCCCCGATGAGCACGCCGCCGTGGGTGGCCGCGATGATCACGTGGTTATGGGGATAGGCGATGCTGTTGCGGATCTGGTCGTAGGCCCGGCCGGCCGCGAAGGAAGAGAAGGTGGAGGCAAACACCGGGGTGCCGCAGACAGAGATACCGGCGGCGTAGCCATACATATTGGCCTCGGCGATGCCCATATCGACAAAGCGGTCGGGGCAGGCATTTTGAAAGGTGATGGTCTTGGTGGCCTTGGCCAGGTCCGCGTCCATGACGTAAAAGTCATACTGCGGGGCCAGCTCCACCAGGGCCTGTGCGTAGGAATCACGAATTGCTTTCATCTTCTCACCTCTGCCCCTTCCCGTCCAACTCAGCCAGGGCTCGATCCAAAACGTCCTTGGTTACCGTGCCGCCGTGCCACTCCGCTCTGTTTTCCATAAAGGAGACGCCCTTGCCCTTTACCGTGCGGCACAGGATAAAGGTGGGCTTGTCCGCGCACTTGGACAGTTCCATGGCGTGGATCAGCTGGGGAACACTGTGCCCGTCCACCTCGATGACGTTCCAGCCGAAGGCGCGCAGCTTCTCCCCCATGGGGTAGATGTTCATTACCTCGTCCACCCGCCCGTCGATCTGCAGGTGGTTGGCGTCCAAAAATGCTACCAGGTTGTTCAGCCCAAAGTGGGCGGCACTCATAGCCGCCTCCCAGATCTGACCCTCGGCACACTCGCCGTCGCCCAGCACGCAGTAGACGCGGAAATTCTTCTCCTTCTTCTTGGCGTACAGGGCCATCCCGGCCGCCACGGACAGGCCCTGGCCCAGGGAGCCGGTGGACATATCCACGCCGGGGGTCTTGCCCATTACCGGGTGGCCCTGGAGAATGCTGTCGGTCTTGCGCAGGGTCTTGAGCAGTTCGGGGTCGAAGTAGCCCCTGCGAGCCAGAGCGGCGTAGTAGATGGGGCAGGCGTGGCCCTTGGACAAAACGAACCGGTCCCGCCCCTCCCAGTCAGGCTGGTCGGGCCGCACGTTCATCTCCTTAAAATAGAGTACGGTGAGGATGTCCGCCGCGGACAGTGCGCCGCCGGGATGGCCGGAGCCCGCATGGTACAGCGAGATCAGCGCATCCCTGCGCAGCTGCTTTGCGGTGTGCTCCAGCCGCTGTATTTCTTCACAGGTCGTTGACATGAAATGGTCTTCCTTTCCGGTGTCTTTCCCTTCCCGTTCAGTCTGGTGGCTTTTAAATATTGAAGCCCACCAGATTGGGGATAAACGTTACGATGGCAGGGATGAAGGTCACAACGAACAAAGCCAAATAAGAGATTACGATAAAGGGCAAAAATGATTTCACCACCGCACCGAAGGAAGACTTGCCCACATTGACGGCAGTGAACAGCACCAGGCCGACGGGGGGAGTGAGCAGGCCGATGGTCAGGTTCATTATGGTGACCATAGCCAGGTGGATGGGGTTGATGCCCACGCCGATGAGTACGGGCCCGATGATGGGGGCGAATAGGATAATGGCGGCGCCAGTATCCATGATCATGCCCACAAAGATGTAGAACACGTTGACGATCATCAGCAGCACATACTTATTGGTAGAGATGCTGATAAGCAGCGCGGCGATGGCGTCAGGCACCTTTTCAATGGCAGCCACCCAGGAGAACGCATTGGCGAAGGCCACAATAAGCATCAGGTTGCCCACGGTCTTACAGGCGTTCCACAAACAGTCCTCCAGGTCCTTCCAGGTCATGTTGCGGTAGTAGCCAAATCCCAGGAACAGCGAGTAGGCCACAGCCAGAGCGGCGGCCTCGGTGGGTGTTACAAAGCCACCCAAAATGCCGCCGATGATGATAACGGGCAGCATCGTGGTGATCAGGCCATCGGTCACGATGCGGCGAATCTCAATGCCGGTGTACTTTTTGTCATCCCGCGGGAAGTTGCGTTTTTTTCGGATGGCGATGATGTAAAGGATCTGCGTCATCGCGATGAGCAGGCCGGGGCCTAAGCCGCCCATCAGCAGCGCGCCGGCGGAGACGCTCATTACGCCGGCATAGACCATGACGGTGGTGGAGGGTGGAATCAGCGGGGCCTGCAGGGATGAGGCGGCGGTGATGGCGATGGCGAAGTCCCGGTCGTATCCCTGCTCGACCATAGCATCGATTTCGATCACGCCCAGGCCGGACACATCGGCGATGGCGGAACCGGATACGGAGCCGAAGATGGTGCTGGCCACCACGTTCACGAAGGCCAGCCCACCCCGGAACCGGCCTACGAATAGCCGGGCGAAGGCAAACAGCTTGGTGGTCAGATTGGTCTTGCCCATGATCTCAGCGGCCAGTACAAAAAAGGGGATGGCCAGAAGTAAGAAGGAGTTGACGCCGGTGATGGACCGGTTGGGCAGCACCTCCAGGTACTTGGGGTTAACCAGCAGGATATAGAACACGGAGGACAGGCCCATGGAGTAGGCCACTGGGATGCCGATGCACACCAGCACCATCAGGCTCAGCACGGCAATGGCAAAATTAATCATACAGATTCAGCCTCCTCTTCGGGGGGCATCAGCAGATACCCGCCGGCAGAAAGCATCTGTAGAAAGACAATCGCCATGCCGGTAAAAACTGCGGAACGGACAATCAGCATCGGCAGCTGCGTGGTGGGGCCCACCTCATGAGTGGACACGGTCGTGAATACGATTAGGGATTTAAAGGCGAAATATCCCGAAAAGGCCAACATGCACAGCTTATCGAAAATGCCGATCCGCTTTCTTCCCTTGGGGGACAGCTTGTTGACAAAGTAATCTACTCGGGTATAGGAAGACGTCTTGGCAATGTGAGTGGCCCCCAGGAAGGTCAGCCATACCAGCAGCCAGCGCGCGATCTCCTCTGTCCAGGAGAAGGGTTTGATAAAGGGGATATAACGACCGACGACCTGCAGCAGTACGCACAGCACCACGCACATCATCATAAAAACAAGGAGCTTTTTGATGATGGAATCCACAAAGTCCATAAACTCCTGAAAACCATTCCTCTTTTTGCCCATAGTAAACCTCCACAACGAGAAAACATCTCAAATAAGAACCGCACGGCGGAATATGACAATATACTCTGCCGTGCAGCCTCGATTTCTTCAATTACACTGCAGCCCGACGCTAAAATGTGGGAGCGTCCTGCGCTTACTGCTCCTTCTTCTTGCCCTTGCTGAGGGTGTACGCAGCGAACAGGACGGCCGCCACGGCGACGGCGATGGCAACGTAGGTCACGGTGTTCATGCTGCTGGCGGGGGCGGCGGCAGTGGTGCCGGGGTTGGCGATCTGGGTGGCATCGGTGCTCTCGCCGGCCTTGACGGCAGCGACGGCGGCGACAAATCCGTCCACGGTCTCCTCGCCGATCTGGGTCTTCAGCCACTCAATGACGGGCTCTTGGCACACGAGGAAGGACTCCTTCTCCTCGGCAGTGGGGGCATAGATCTCCATTCCGTTGGCGGCCAGGGCCTCCAGGGCCAGGGCCTCGTTGGCGCAGTTGCCGCCGCGCATGGAGTACTGGGCAGTACGGCCGGCGTCGGTAACGACTTTCTGCAGATCTGCGGGCAGGCTGTTGTAGAAGTCGGAACCGATGTACAGGAAGACAGAGGAAATGGCGTGGCCGTCCAGAATGTAGTACTTATTGACCTCATAGAAGCTGCCGTTCAGCGTGGTGCCGGGGGAGTTCTCCTGGCCGTCCACAACACCGGTCTGCAGGGCGGAGTACAGCTCGCTGTAGGCCATGGGGGTGGCGGAAGCATTAAAGGATTCCAGCATCTTGGAGTAGATGGGGGACTCCATGGTGCGGATCTTCAGGTTGGCGAGGTCAGCGGCGCTGTGAATGGGGCGGATGTTGTTGGAGAAGTTGCGGAAGCCTCCGTTGTCGGCGGCGGCCAGGGTCTTCAGACCCAGATTTGCCTCAATGTCAGCATACATGGACTTCATGTAATCGCTGTCCTGCATAGCATAAAACTCGGTGCGATTGTCAAACAGATAGGGGATGGACATGGCCTGGATGTTGGGGTACAGGGTGGCCGTCTCGCCGTCGCCGCCCATGACACATTCCAGGGTGCCCTGCATGCACTGCTGAAGGGCTTCCTGGGTGCTGCCCAGCTGGCCGGAGGGATAGATCTCCACGGTGATCCGGCCGCTGGAATTGCTCTCGCAGTAGTTCTTAAAGGCCAGGGCGCCCTGATAGATAAAATCCAGGGCGGTGTAGCTGCCCAGCTTGATCTCGGGGTTGTTGCCGCAATAGACCTTGATGGTGTAGTTCTCCTCGGGCGCGGCCATAACTGAGGTGGACAGGCAGCCCACGATCAGAGTCAGCACCGCAAATAGGGCCAGCATCTTTTTTACTTTCTTCATCTTTTTCTCCTCCTTATTTTCTTACTAAGGCATCGTTCATGCCAAAATAAGCCGCTCTTGCCTGGTCCCAACTCCAGTACCGGGTATCCAGGTCTTCGATCTCCAGCTTGGGCCATCCGTCTCCAATCCGCTTCAGGATCGGCCCGCTCCCGCAGATCGCCTTGGCACCCTGGGTCGATTCGATCCGGACCGCCGCCGCGCCCGTGGCCAGTCGCAGACACCGCTCAGGTCCCCAGCCCTCCATCAGCCCGGTGAGGAAGCCCGCGATAGCCGTGTCTCCGGCGCCGTTGGTGGAGCACATCTGTTTCATCTGATAGGGTGGCTCCAGGATCTCCCGGTTCCACCACTCCTGGGTAACCACGTCCCCCAGCGCGCCGAACAACCGAAAGGCCTCGGCGCCCGCAGTGCGCAGGTACATCCCTTTTTTGCCCAGCTTCAGGCCAAATACCTTGACCCCCAGGCTCAACATCTCTTCGCCCAGCTCCCGCAGGACGGACAAGTCGATATAGTCGATGGCGTATTCGCTTCCCGCCCGCTTCAAAACGTCCAGATAGAAGTCTCTCCGGAACAGGAACAGGGTCTCCTCCAGGCTGGGCAGGAACACGTCCACAAGGGGCAGCACCTTGGTCAAAATGCCCTTCCAGTCCGCCTGCCCCGACTCGCTGGTCAGGCCGGGCAGGCTCAGGTCCAGGGAGGTGGTCAGCCCCGCCCGCTTCACGCCCCGGTACAGCTGCATCAGATTCTCGCCGCCGTCCAGGTACATGCACCGCATGCCGGTGGGATAGCCGAAGTGGAACAGGTCCGAGCGCTCCAGCACCTCCTGGTCCAGATCCTCGAAGGAGTACTCCTGCGAGGCGCCCCGCCTGTGCCAGAAGACCCGGTCGCCGCCCTGGGGAACCGTCACGATGGTGGCGGAGGTGCCCCGGCCGGGGGTGACCTCCAGCCGGCACTCCACGCCGGACTGCTCCAGCAAGCGCCGGATCACAGCACCCAGAGGGTCGTCCCCCACCTTGCTGGTCAGCACCACGCCGGCCCCCAGGCGGCCCATGGCGATTCCGGTGTTGGACACCAGCCCGCCCAGGTTCAGCGCGATGTCGTCGATATAAATGGTCTTGCCTGCCGCCAGCAGGTCGTCCCGCCGGCAGGCCTCCGGAGAAAATTGGGGGATGATGTCCAGCGCTATGGTTCCGGCGACCATCGCCTTACGCGCACCCATCCCTTAATTCCACGCCTTTCCAGAGGAGTGGAGGGCCTGCATATAGGTACGCAGCGTCCGGACCACCGCCTCTTTCCCGCGCTTAAGGAGGATGGAGTAATCGATCTCTGGATCCTCCTGCAGTTCCTTCTTCACTTGTTCGCGGGCCTCGATGAGCAGCTCGGTGTTGATATTCAGCTTGCGGATGCCCAGCTCGGAGGCCCGGATCAGGTTCTCCATCCCGGTGCCGGAACCGCCGTGGAGCACCAGAGGCACCTCCACGATCTTGTGGATCTCCTGCAGCCGGTTAAAGTCCAGCTTGGGTGTCCCCTTGTACACGCCGTGGGCCGTACCCACGGCCACCGCCAGAGCGTCCACCTCGGTCTCCTCGGCAAAGCGCTTGGCCATCTCGGGCTCGGTCAGACCGTCCTTGACGCCGTTTTCCGTATAATCCTCGCCCATGCCCACGTGGCCGATTTCCGCTTCCACCGAGATACCCAGCTCATGGGCGATCTTAACGATCTCCCTGGTACGCGCCACGTTCTCCTCGTAGGGGCACATGGACGCATCGATCATCACGGAACTAAACTCCTTCTGGATGGCCAGCACCAGCTCGTGGTAGCACTTGCCATGGTCCAGGTTGATGCCCACGGGGACGGTGGCCTCCTTAGCCATCCGCCTGGCGACGACGGGTAGATACTTCTGCAACTGCTCGTCCTTCAGGCGGGACTCACCGATGGCGATAATCACCGGAGCGCGCTCCGCCTCGGCGGCCTCTATCACCGCGATGAGAGATTCCAGGTTGAATACATTGGGGGCCAGAACGGTATAGCCACCCTCCTCCGCGTGGGCCAAAAGCTGTTTCAGCGTCACATACATTTCGATTCGCTCCTTTTATTATCCTAAGACCTTACGGATATACCCGGCGATCTGCTCGTCCTTGCAGTTGGCAAAAAACATCTCCGGGAAACTCTCCTCCGCCACGGTCTGCTTGAGGAAGTCCTGGTCAATCTTTTTCAGCACTTCCATAAAGTCCACGTGGGTCACGGTCTTGACCTGCTGCAGGATCTCGCGGTTGCGTTTCTCCGCACCCGCCCACTCCTCGGGATAGCCGCCGCCAGGTGCGGTGGAGAACAGCTTTTCAAACACATACTCCAGGTTGATCTCCGCGCCCCAGCCAAAATTCATGGCAAAGGGCATGGACAGCGCGTTGCCGGCATTCACCTGGGAGAACAGATAGGCATCGCAAGGATCGTTGGCCCGGCCGCACATCACGCCGGGGAAGGCGTTGCACGCCACCAGAGCACCCATACCGGTCCCGCAGCCGGTGATGACAAAGTCGGCCGCGCCGGAATTGAGCAGCAGCGCGGTCATCAGACCGCCCTGCACATAGGTGCGCTCATGGGGGTCCTGGGCGGAATAGCGACCGTAGTTGTAGCAGGTGTGGCCCATGGGCTCCACAACCTTCTTCAGCGTCCGAAAGATCAATTCGTTTTTGGGGGCCTGGCTATTTTCGTTTACAAGCGCGATTTTCATTCTCTTTCCACTCCTCAGCAAAAGTCTTTTTCTCTATCACAGAAAGTTTTCTTTCATTATGAAAGCGCTTTCATTCTTTAGCAAAATTATTGTACCGCAGGAAGCGGTACAAGTCAATTTGGCAAATGCCCCATATATATTGATTCGTTTTTGTGTAATTCGCCCCCGACACGCTGTTGCGGTCGGGGGCTACTATTCAATCTGCCAACTCGCACAGGCCGGCTTCCCCGTGGAGCTCCTGCCAGGCATCGTCAAAGAGCTTGACCGCCTTCCCGATCTGGGGCATGTGCAGCGACTCCTCCAGCAGCTGGGGGTTCAGGGTGATGGCCTGGGCACCGGCCATGCAGACCCGGCGAAGCTGGTCCATATTTTTGATGTTAGCCGCCAGGATCTTTGTCTTTTTGTTCTCTTTTTCAATGGTGTCCACCAGCATGCGGATGGTCCGCTCCCCGTCGATACCGATGTCGCACATCTGGTCGTAGTAGGGCGCAATAAAGTCCACGTCCAGGGCCAGGGCCAGCAGGGCCTGCATCTGGGTTACCACGGCGGTGGCAGTGATGCGCACGCCCCTGTCCCGAAGCACCTTCATGGCTTTCATGCCCTCCGGGGTAACGGGCACCTTGATGCACACCTGGTCGTCCACCCGGTCCAGCATGGCCATGGCCTCCCGGACCATCTCGTCCGCCTGGTGGGACACCACCTGCATGTGCAGGGTGCGGTCAAAGCCGATGAGCTCCCGGAGCCTGCGGAAGTGGGCGAACGTGTGCTCCACGACGCCGGCCTTTCGGATCAGGGCAGGATTGGTGGTCACGCCGGTGTAGTCAAACATCCCCCGATACTGCTCGATCAGCGTGATGTCCGCGGTGTCAAATAGAAATTCCATACTGCTCCTCCACTCTTATGTCTATTTTATCGCCGGGGCGTCACCCTTCAAATTCCCCGCGGATCAAGTCCAGGCCCTCCTTCAGTATCCGCAGGCGCTCCTCCTGGGCGCCGTCCCCGATCAGATCCCTCCACAATCTGGAGTTGTAGGAGGCCTTGCCCAAAAACAGCAGGATGGGCTCCAGGGTCACAGTACCCTGGTAACCAGTCTCCCGCAGCGCCCTGCCGATGGAGCCCCAGTTCAGTCGGCTGTTCCGGTGGGGGATCGCGCGGTTGGGCTCGCTGACGTGGAAGTGTCCGATGTACGGCCCGGCGGTGCGGATGGCGTCCTCCAGAAATTCCTCCTCCACATTCATGTGGAACACGTCCGCCAGCAGCCCCAGGTTGGGGCTGTCCACCTGCCGGCAGTAGTCCACACCCTCCTCCATGGTGTTGAGCATATAGTGTTCAAAGCGGTTGAGTACCTCCGCGTTCAGGCGCACGCCGCACTCCTGCGCGGTGGGCATAATCTTCCGCATGCTCTCGATGCTGCGCTGGGTTCGGTCGTACTTGGTCCGCTTGTCAATCATATCGTCGTCGAACCGGTGGGGCCACACGGAATAGACGATCCCGCCGATCTCGCGGCTTCCCAGCTCCGCCGCCCCCTCGATGGCGCGCTTCATAAACGCAACGCCGTTTTCCCGCTGCCAGGGGTCCTCCGAGGCCAAGTCCATGTCCCCCGGATAGCGGAAAGTGAGCAGCAGCTCCAGCCCCACGTCGTCGATGGGCCGGCGCAGCTCCCGTATCTTCGCCCGGTCACATTCCAACACACAGGGAGGAGGAAACACCTCAAAGGTCTCTGCCCCAATGCTCTTGGCCTGCCGGAGGAAGCGGGGCAGCTGTTCCAGCGAGTACAGGCCATCCCAAGAGCGGAAATGAAGGCCGAATTTCATTGTTTCGCCCCCCCTTTCTTAAACAAAAGCTGTGCTCTGCGCCGCGCGGCGACTCATTCTCCGCAGGGTGCCGCGCAGGATTCCCGGTACATAATGATGCAGTTAAGCTCCTCCCGCTTTTTGGGCATGACGCCCTTTTCCAGGCAGTCGATGAGCAGGCGCATGGCCCTCTCGCCCTTGTCGTAGCTGGGCTGCCACACGCTGGTTAGAGGAGGGGACATATAGGAGGCTACGGTAGTATCGTCAAAGCCGATCACCGACAATTGCTCCGGGATGCTCAGCCCGCAGTCCTTGCCCGCCTTGTAGACAGCCATGGCGACGGAGTCGTTAAAAGCCACTACCGCAGTCACCCGGGGGTTCTGGTAAAACAGGTGCTTGGCCAGCTGCTCCGCCTTCAGCTCGGTGAGGTTTTCGCAGATCTGGATCCAGCCCTCCTGGACAGGAATGCCGGCCCCCTCCAGCGCCTGCTTGTAGCCCGCCAAACGGTCACTGCAGGAGGTGTACTCCAACGAGCCGGTGATGATGCCGATCCGCTCATGCCCCAACCCGATGAGGTAGTTGGTGGCGTTGTACACCGCCTTCTGGTCGTTGATGTCGATCTGGCACACCCCCTCCTCGTCCCCGTGGAAGCTGCCCACCAGGACGAAGGGCACGTCGTCGGCCTTCAGATTCTCCAGCAGACTGCTGCTTTTCTTGACCCCCATCAGGATAAAGCCTTCCACCTTCTGTTCGTAAAACAGGTTACTGGCCCCCGTCTCGTCCTCACTGATGTCCAGCAGCAGCCGGTATCCGCACTCCTTGGCGGCCACGCTAATGCCTAGCAGGGCATTGGTGTAGGTCTCGTTCAGGAAGAAATATTCCGGCCGGTGGTTGATGAGCACACCGATGGTCTTGGTCCGCTTGGTCTGCAGCTCCCGGGCGGACGCCACTGGCCGGTAGTCCGCACAGGCAGCTTCTACCCGCCTTCTGGTCTCCTCCTTCACCTTCGGACTGCCGTTGATCACCCGGGAAACCGTGGAAATGCTCACACCCGCCTCTCTGGCCACATCGTAGATCGTTTTTTTCTGCATATTCCGTCCCATCCCATTCAAAATCACTTTTATGAATTTATGGCAACTCCGCGCGATTCACCTGCAAGCCGACTGAATGAAGTACTGAAATGGACGGGCATGATCTACCATTTCTACCCACGTAGGCTACACTCAATCAGACTGCTAGGCAGGGCCTGTCAGCCAGATAGAGATTTGCAAGTGCAAACATCACATGTAGTTTTTCAGTCTGCTTTTGCAGACTCGTCTTCCTGTATTGGAGCAGCTCTTTGACCACTCCAATGTGTACTTTGTATCCGAAGTGCCAGACGTTGCCCTTCTTGACCTGATGGGCGTCTGGGTCACACTGCTTGTCACGGTTCTTCGTGGAGGACGGTGCGGCAATGATGGTAGAATCCAAAATGGTCTCCATTTTGAGCAGCAGTCCTCTTTCCTACAATTGCCCTGCGGCCTGAGCAAACAGCTTCTCCTGCAATCCGTTGCGCACCAGAATATTACGAGACCGTCCGAGTGCATCACCGGCTGGTGCCTGGTTCTGGATTCCATACCATAGAACTCCGAAAAAGCCAGACTGTCGATTTCTTCTGCCACAGTTGCCTCGCCTGACTGATTATAGAGATTTTGCTACAGGTACAGCCGCAGCATCAGTTCCAATCTGTAGGGCTTATTCCAGCGCGCTTCATTATCGTAGCACGGCCTAATGATGGCTTCCTATTCTCCACACGGAACCATTCGCTTAATCCGCATCAAAAATTCTTTCATTTTTGTCCGTACCTGAGCCAATTCATCGCTCAGTCCGGACAGGCTCCTCTGTTTATTCATTTCATTATTTTACAACTTTTCTCGTTCCGGCGATACCTTAATATTCTGTGCGGTATTACCTAAAATTTATCTTATACTACGACTTTTCAAAATGCAAGCAAAAAATGAAAATTCTTTCATTGTTGCCATTTCTTTCAACATCTGCTATAGTAGCACTGGCTGGGCGGCCGTTCGTCCCCCCGCGTTTGCCGGGTCTTTCACGCAAAGCTTTTCCGCAGCCCATCCTTTGTCATATGGGAGTTGTGGTCCAACATGTCCATGTTTACGCTATGTTCCGTCCAGGCCCAGATGTTTCTGATGATGGCCGTGGGTCTGGCCGCGCGAAAGTGCGGCGTCATCACGCAGGAGGGAAGGCGCTGCCTTTCCCAGCTGGTGATGACCATTCTGCTCCCCTGCAATGTAGCCTACGCCTACTTTGGCAAGGACCTATCCGTGTTTTCCAATCTTGTTTGGGTGCTGGCCATCAGCGTGTTCCAGCAGCTGTTCACATACGGCCTGAGCCTGCTGCTGTGGCGCGGCTACCCAAAAGAAAAGCAGGCCGTCTTGCGCTACTCCATCCAGTTCTCCAACAGCGGCTTCATCGGCCTACCAGTAACGGAGAGCTTTTACGGCTCCCAGGGGCTGGTATATGCCTGTGTGTTCACCCTGCCCATCAACCTGTTCATGTGGACCACCGGCCTGCCCGCTTTCATCGGCGGCCGCTGCGACTGGCGGGTCATCGCCAAAAAGGTGCTGCTCCACCCCTGTATGATTGCCTCCTACGCGGGCTTTTTTATTCTGCTCTTCCCCGTCCCTTGGCCCGACTTCCTTACCCACTCCATGCGCTACTTCAGCAACGGCCTGACGCCCGTCTCCATGCTTCTGGTGGGTAGCATTTTGGCAGACGCGGACCTGAAATCCATGTTCCAAAAGGACGTCATCTTCCTCTCACTGATCCGGCTGCTGGTCGTCCCTCTGGTGGTCATCCTGCTGTGTCGCCCCCTGGGACTGCCTGCCATGGCCGTCCAGGTTAGTGCGCTGCTGGCCGGCATGCCCATCGGCAGTATGGCGGCAATCCTGGCCCTATCCTACCGGTGCGACGACGTGCTGGCCAGCAACTGCATCGTCTTTTCCACCGTTCTCTCCCTGGTCACCCTGCCGATGATCTACTTATTCATGGCCTATCTAGCCTGACCGGCCGCCCGGGCCCTTGGACAAATTAAAACGGAGGCGTGTGCGCGATGAATTATTCCATTGAAAACGACCTGGTGTACGTAGCGGTATCCGACGTAGGTGCCGAACTGCAATCCATCTGCCTGAAAGCAAACCAGACCCAGTATCTGTGGCAGGGCGACCCCGCCTACTGGGCCCGGCGGGCCATGCACATCTTTCCGGTGGTGGGTCGGCTGACCGACGGGAAATACCGCTACGCCGGCAAGGAGTACGATATGATGCTCCACGGCTTCATGCGGGAGATCTGCATGGACGTGATGGAGCAAGCAACGGATACGATCTCCTTCCACCTGCGTGCCAATGAAGAGACGCTGCTCCAGTACCCCTTCGACTTCGAGCTGGTCATTTCCTACCAGCTCAGCGGCACCAGCCTGAAGGTGAACTACCACGTGGTCAACCGCGACACCAAGACCATGATCTACGCCTGCGGTAACCACGCCGGCTACAACGTCCCCCTCCAGCCCGGCGAGGCGTTCGAGGACTATTACCTGGAATTCGACCGGCCCACCGACGTCAAGCATATCGTGTTCTCCGACACCTGCTATCTCACCCACCAGGAGACGGCCTGGCCCATGGTGGACGGCTGCAAAATTCCCCTTCGCCACAACCTGTTTGACAACGACGCCATCATTCTGGGCAACACCTGCCGGGAGGTCACTCTGAAGTCCGCCAAGTCCGCCAGGCATTTGCACATCAGCTTCCAGGATATGCCCTATGTGGCCATCTGGCACAAGCCTCACTCCGATGCTCCCTACGTGTGTATCCAGCCGTGGTACAGCCTACCCGCATACGACGGGGTGGTGGACCAGCTGGAGACCAAGCGCGACATGGTCCACCTGGCGCCCGGCGCTTCCCGGGACCTGAGCTATTCGGTGAATATCGGCTGATCGTCCCCTCACTGCCCATGCATCAAAAAGGCCCGCCGTAAAACGCCCTGTTTTACGGCGGGCTCTCTCTGTTTCCCATGCTGCGCTCCCGCGCTTTCGTCGAAGCACAGGTCCTTCTTGTCCGGGAACTCCACCACGTGCTGGTTGCTGTTTGGGTGCTCCATCAGGGCCGCCTCATACCCCGCGCACAACCTCCCGCATCGCCTTGCGGCGCACGCTGAAGCGGGCGTTCATTACCGGCTTGGTATAGGACTGAATATTCTTGATGCGGTACTTGATGATGTACCAGTTCTCCATCAGCAGACCACTGGCGCTAAGGAGCTGCTGGCTTCGTTGATCACCGAGGCCGAGGCCAAGTGCACCGAGCTCCAAAAACACTTTGAGGACGCACAGACCGCCTATGACAAGGGGCAGTCCATGCTGGAGGCGCTGAACGCGCAATACAATGATATTATTTCGTGGTCGGAGATGTACGACACTGCCAGTCTTGAGGCAAAGAAGATGATCGTCAACTGCCTGATCAAACGGATAGAAGTGTATCGGGACTACAAGCTACATATTGACTTCAACATCGACTTTGAGCAATTCAGCATGGGAATGGATATCGCATCTATCGCCGTATAAAACAAAAAGCCCGTTCCTTCCGGAACGGACTCTTAAAGCAGTTCTCCTTGAAATGGTGGAGATAAGCGGGATCGAACCGCTGACCTCTTGAATGCCATTCAAGCGCTCTCCCAGCTGAGCTATACCCCCAAATGCGGAGAACTGCTTATAAGCAAATTGCTTCAATATTCAGTTTTCAAAAGCGGGGGTTGTTACATGCTTGTGTTGGGCTCCCAGCCGAGCTATACCCCCAAA
>JBFWME010000018.1:0-39936 GCA_050251755.1 Lawsonibacter sp.
TCTCTCATCCCCTGGCCTCCTCCAGCTGGGCGGCCAGCGACTCCCAGGTCCCGTACAGCTTTAGAATTTCCTCTTCCAGCGCGTTCTTTTGTTCATACAGCTCCTGAAGCTTCAAATAGTCCGAGACGGCTTCCTCGATCTGCTGCGTTAGGTCATACATCTGCTCCTCCGCCTTAGCCACGGCCCGCTCGGCGGCAGATACCTCTTTTTCTAAATTTTTGGTACCGCCGGTGCGCTTTGGCTTGTCCGCTTTTGGCTTCTCCGCCGGCGTCGGCTGGTTCTCCATCCGTTTCTGTCTCTGTTTGGCCGCCTGGTACTCCTGGTAGGTACCTCGAAAATCCGTGATACCGCCGTTTTCCAGCATCCAGATACGGGTGGCAAACCGGTCGATAAAATAGCGGTCGTGGGAGACAAACAGCAGATTCCCTTCGTAGTCCTCCACTGCCTCTTCGATCCATTCCCGACTTTGAATATCCAGATGGTTGGTGGGCTCATCCAAAATCAGCAGATTGATCTTTGCGTCCATGAGCATGCACAGCCGCAGCCGGGACTGCTCTCCGCCGGACAGAGTGGACACGGGCTTAAACACATCCTCGCCCCGGAACTTGAAGGAGGCCAGCCGATCCCGGGCTACCTGAGCGGTACAGTCCAGGTCGTAGAGCATGGTGTCCACCAGAGACCGCTCCGGATGGTCGAAGTGAATGATTTGGGGCAGATAGCCAACCTTCACTGTGGGGCCAAGCCGCAGCTTCCCCTCGTCCGGTTTCTGCTCCCCCATGATGATCTGAATGAGCGTGGATTTTCCGGTTCCGTTGTCTCCCAGCAGGGCGATGCGCTCGCCTCCCTCCACCTCCAGCGAAACGTCAGAGAACAAAGTACGGGCTTCGAAGGATTTGGCCAAATTTTTGATGGACAGAACCTCATCCCCGCGAAACTCCCGCTCTCCAAAGCGGACTTCCATCTTCCGGTCCTTCTTTGGTTTGTCCGTGGTGTGCATGCGCTCGATCCGCTTCTCCATGGAAAAGGCCCGCTTGTGCAGCTTGTCATTCCCCATAAAGGCCCACAGATGCATCTGGTCGGCCGCGCGCTGAAGCTGGTCGATCTTGGCCTGCTCCTTCTCATACTGCTTCAGCTTCTCCTCGTACCGCCGCTCCTTTTCTACGGCATAGAAGCTGTAATTGCCCGAATAAAACTCCGCCTTGCCGTTCTGAATCTCCACCACCCGGCTGACCACCCGGTCCAAAAAATACCGGTCGTGGGAAACGGTAAGGACGGTACCTTTAAATTTTTCCAGATACTCCTCCAGCCACTCAGTGGCGCGCAAGTCCAGATGGTTGGTGGGCTCGTCCAGCAGGAGGATATCGGTATCCTCCAGAATCAGCCGCCCCAGGTTGACCCGGGTTTTCTCCCCGCCGGACAGCTTGTCAAACAGCTGCTCCCGCATGGTCTGGGCGATATCCAGTCCGTTGCATACCTTGTTTTTGTTGAGGTCCGTCTCATACCCGCCGCCGGCCTGAAACGCGGCCGTCAGCTGATCGTACCGTGCCATAAGAGCCGGGTCCTCCCCCGCCCCCATCTGCTCGGCCAATCGAGCCATCTCCCTCTCCATTTCATGAAGGGGGGCAAAGGCGGTGTCCAGTACATCCTCCACCGTATAGCCGGCGGGGTAGATTGGAATTTGGGAGATCAACCCCAGGCGTTTGCCGGGGGCAACGACGACCTCTCCCTCATCACACGTAACAACCCCAGTCAGAATGCGAAGGAGAGTGGTCTTGCCGCATCCGTTCGGACCCAGCAATCCCACCCGTTCCCCCGAGTCCACCTGAAAGGTAAGCCCGTTTAAAATTTTGTTTCCAACCTCAAATTCCTTGACCAGGTTGGATACCGAGATATCGATCATACTATCCTCTTTTGTTGTGTAATATCCCGCAGGGGGTTGACTACGCCTCCCGAGTCAGCCCCAATAGATAAGCGGTCAGTTCCTCCAGTTTCATGCCCCGGGACGCTTTGACCAAAATCGTACTGTCCGGCTTGATTGCCTGACTCAGCACTGCCTTGGCGGCGGATTTGTCGGCGCAGTGATAAACGATGGGCACCCCCGACTCCCGGGCTCCTTGCGCAATATACTCCGACATCTCTCCCACCGCCACCAAACAGTCGATGCCGGCCTTTCCCAGACACTCTCCCACTTCGGCGTGAAGGGCGGGAGCAAACGGCCCCAACTCCAGCATGTCGCCCAGCACGGCCGCTTTCCAGCTGCCGTGACTGTCGGCCAATACATTGATGGCCGCACGCATGGACTGCGGATTGGCATTGTACGTGTCGTCCAAAATCGTAACCTGATCGGCGCGGTGAAGAATGTTCATCCGCATCCGGGTGGGCACAAAACGGGTCAAGCCCAGAGTAATTTGGTCCGGCGTCAGCCCAAAGTACTCCGCCACCGCCGTGGCCGTCAATGCAGGATAGATCATATGCGCCCCCAGGGCCGGGACCCGCACCTCCTGATCCATGTGGGGCGTGGTCAGTCGGCATTGGATATGCGTGACACCGTCTCCCCCTATGGACTGGGCACGGTAATCCAGCCCTTCTCCCTGTCCGCAGAACACGGCAGGAACGGGGGTCTTTCCGCGGAGGGTGGACAGCAGCGCGTCATCCCCATTGAGAATCAGCAGACCGTCCGGTTTAATATGGGGCAAGAGTTCGCACTTTGCCTTGAAAATGTTTTCCCGGCTGCCCAGCCGCTCAATATGGGCATCCCCGATGTTGGTGATGACCCCCACATCTGGTTTCACCATCTCGGCCAGGTAGTCGATTTCGCCAAACTTATCCATCCCCATTTCCAGAACACAAACCTCATAGGTCCGATCCAGGCGCAGGATGGTCAAAGGCAGGCCGATGTCGTTGTTAAAGTTTCCCTCCGTTTTGAGCACCTTGAGCTTGGTGCCCAGAACGGCCGCAATCATATCCTTTGCCGTGGTTTTGCCCACGCTGCCGGTGACGGCCACAAATGGAATATCAAACCGGGTCTTGTACCAAACAGCCAGATCCCGCAGAGCCCGCTGCGTATTGGCCACTTTTACATAAAACTTGTTTGGATGGTAGCTCTCGCGTTCCCGTGCGGTAAGGCAGCCCACCGCGCCACTCTCCAGCGCCGAGTTGAGGTAGGCATGGCCATCGAACCGCTCCCCTACCAAAGGGATGAACAGGCTTCCCGGGTGGATGTTTCGGCTGTCCGTGTCTACCCGAAGAATCAGGGTACTCAAATCCGCATACTCTCCCAGCAGCTTGCCGTCGACGGCTTCCAGCAGCTGAGCCAGGGTAATGGGTTCCATGGAATTACATCCCCCCTTTTCGGGCTTCCAGAGATTTCTGAATGATCCTCTCACACAACGTGCCATAGTCAATGCCCACCGCCGCAGCCTCCTGAGGCACCAAGCTGGTGGGAGTCATGCCGGGCAGCGTATTGATTTCCAAAAAGTAAGGCGTGCCGTCGTCGGTGAGAATGAAATCGGCTCTGGAATAGACGGACAGTCCAATGGTGTTGAACACCGTCAGCGCGGCATCCCCCACGGCCTTCTCCCACTCCGCCGGAATTTCAGCCGGGCATACTTCCAACGCGGCTCCGGGCTGGTACTTGTTTTGATAGTCATAAAAGCCTTCCTTCGGGATAATCTCGATCGAAGGCAGTGCTTTGCCGTCCAGAATGGCAACTTGAATTTCCCGACCTTTGATGTACTGTTCCAAAACCGTACGTCCACCCAGCTGAATGCTCTCCGCCAGCGCATGGGATAGTTCCTCTCGGGTTTGAGCGATATAGACGCCGATGGAGGAGCCGCTATCGATGGGCTTAACCACAACGGGGAGCTTTGTCCGCTGAGTCAGCTCCTGCAGATTTTCCGGGGTAACCGTAACGGTCTCCCATCGGGGCGTGGTCACCTGACCGGCTACCAGCCGCTTGGTCAAATCCTTATCCATAGCAATGGCAGAACCCAGACAGCCTGAGCCGGTATAGGGCACGCCAAGCAAGTCCAGCGCGGCCTGGATGCGGCCGTCCTCTCCGCAGGCCCCGTGGAGCGCCAAATAAACCACATCCGCCGCGGCGCACATCTCCAGTACCCCAGTCCCAATGGCCGAAGGGCTTTTATCCTTCCGGCTGGCCCGAACCTGGACCAGATCAGGGGCCTCACGGCTTACTCGCTTAAAGGACTCGGGAATGGGCGCATCATAAAGCTCCTCCCCTTTCCCCGCACAGTCTTCCAAACCAAAAAACAGGTCCACCAGGGCCACCCGATGTCCCCGGTCCCGCAGGGCCTGACACACCATCGAACCGGAGGAGAGGGCTACGTTTCGCTCTGGACTCAAGCCTCCGGCCAACACTAAGATTTTCATTTTTCACACACCTCATTTGGGCCGATTGGGCACACCTATTACATTTTATACACTAATGGGGTATTTTAGCACATCTAACTGCAATACTCAAGGGCAGGGCAGAAAATTTTGACAGAGCGTCCGCTCTCCCCTGCCGCTCCCCTAAGATGACTTTTTTATTGTATCACAGTCCTGTGCAAAACAAAAGGTATGACTGCTCCAGAACCAGGGAAATCATGCCCGGGCAGATTGCTCAAACCGCAACCACAGCCTGTCACTTTCCTTGAACAAAGAAAAAACGTCGTCGCGGACAATATATTGTCCGCGACGACGTGGTACGGCTGAAGGGATTCGAACCCCCGACCTTTTGGTTCGTAGCCAAACACTCTATCCAACTGAGCTACAGCCGCATACCGAAGAGAAACCGTTTCTCTTGACAGCTTGGTTAGTATAGCACAGCCAATTTGAAAATGCAAGGGGTTGATTTTATTTTTTTGAGGTTTTCTTCCAAAAATTTTCTTGTTTCGCTTTTCATTTAAAAACACACCGGGGCTGTAGGAGTCGCATACTACACCAGAGGAGCTTTCTGCACGGCTCGTTCTGTTTTGTGGCCGGAACCTCTCAGGGACGGCCTGCTGCTGGTTCGAACCATTCTCCAAAGAAAGAATGGTGTGCCGGTTTTGTCCCGACACACCATTTCTTAAATGAATCTTGTGCAATTAGCCGCCAAACACCTTGATCATGAAACCTGCCGCCACGGCAGAGCCAATCACGCCGGCCACGTTGGGACCCATGGCGTGCATCAGCAAGAAGTTGGAGGGATTCTCCTGCTGACCAACCGTCTGAGACACACGGGCGGCCATCGGCACAGCAGACACACCGGCAGAACCGATCAAAGGATTGACCTTGCCGCCTGTGACCGCGTACAGTACCTTGCCAAACAGCATGCCGCCGGTGGTGGAGATCATGAAAGCCAGCAGGCCCAAAGCGATGATGAACAGAGTTTCCTTCGTCAGGAAGGTGTCATAGGTGGCCTTAAAGCCCACAGACAGCCCCAACGGAATGGTAACAATGTTAATCAGCGCATTCTGAGCCGTATCGGAGAGACGCTCCGTGACGCCGCTCTCCCGGAACAGGTTACCCAGCATCAGCATACCAATTAGGGGTGCGGTATCGGGAATCAGCAGCACCACAAAGATGGTAACCGCAATGGGGAAAATAATTTTTTCGGTTCTGGAGACCATGCGCAGCTGGCTCATCTTCACCTGACGCTCCTTCTTGGAAGTCAAGGCTTTCATAATGGGGGGCTGAATCATAGGAATCAGCGCCATGTACGAATAAGCCGCGATGGCAATGGCCGGTAAAATATTCGGAGCCAGTTTTGACGCGGTCAAGATGGCCGTGGGGCCGTCGGCACCGCCGATCACGCCGATTGCACCGGCCTGAGCAGGGGTGAACCCCAGAGCGAGCGCCAGCAGGAATGCAGTAAAGATACCCAACTGGGCCGCAGCACCCAATAGCAAAGAAACAGGGTTGGCCAGCAAAGGACCAAAGTCAGTCATTGCGCCGATGCCCATAAAGATAATGGACGGATAGATGGCATATTGCACACCCTGATACAGCACCCACATAAAACCAACGGAGTGAGCCGCAGCATCTGGGGGATTGTACAGGCCGGTCAAAGGCAAATTCGCCAGCAGCATGCCAAACGCGATGGGAACCAGCAGCAAAGGCTCATATTTTTTCCCAATGCCCATGTACAACAACACACAAGCAAGGAAGATCATCACAAGCTGGCGCCAATCGGTCGGGATGGCAGCAAAACCGGAACTGCCAAAAATTCGGCCTAATACTTCAATAAAGAAATCCATGTTTTACACTCCCTCCTTTCAACCGATGGTGACCAGACGGTCGTCGGTGTTAACTGCGCTTCCTACGGTGGCCGCTACCGATTTCACGGTACCACTTACAGGAGCGGAGACCTCGATTTCCATCTTCATGGCTTCCAGTACAACCAGCACATCACCAGCATTGACAGACTGGCCCGGTTTGCACTCAACCTTAAACACATTGCCGGGCATGGGACTGTTCACAGCAGTTTCCCCAGCAGAGGGGGCTGCGACAGGTGCAGGGGCAGGAGCGGCGACCGGGGCCGGCGCGGGGGCCACAGCAGGCGCGGCAGCCGGAGCAGCCGCTGCGGGGGCAGCGCTCACATTGGTGATCCGGAAGGAATTCGGAGACATTCCGGTCTCTTCCGCCACGGCAGCCATCATAACCGCCACCAACTCACCCTCATCCACGGCAGCCGGAGCAGGGGCCACCACAGGTGCAGGAGCCGCCTTTTTGGGGGACGCAACTGCCGCGGGCTTTTTCTTGGTTTCCATCATATTAACGAATTTGGAGATGCACATGATAACCAGGGCCAAAATGGCCAGCATCATGAACACCACCACTAGACCGGACAGGGCAACCAGCAGCGCCCGGCCCCAGCCTAGTTCAGCAAATGTCATTCCAGCAAACATTCAGGTACCCCCCATTAACCCAGGGTGACCAGCAGATCGTCCGTATTGACTGTGCTGCCCACGGCAGCGGCCACGGCCTTAACGATGCCGGCTGCCGGAGCGGAAACTTCAATTTCCATCTTCATGGCCTCTAGTACTACCAGCACATCACCGGCATTGACGGACTGACCAACCGAGCATTCTACCTTAAACACGTTACCGGGCATCGGGCTTTTGACAGCAGTTTCACCGGCTGCCACGGCGACAGGAGCAGCCGCTGCGGGAGCAGCAGCAGGAGCGGGGGCGGCTACAGGAGCGGCCACGGGGGCAGCCACAGGAGCGGCAACGGGGGCAGCCACAGGAGCGGCCACGGGGGCAGCCGCAGGGACGCCTGCACCGGTCTTTTCAACGGTCACGCTGTAAACCTTGCCGTTGACGGTAACATTGTAGTTCATAGCTTATTTTCCCCTTTACAAATATTAATCTGTCGCTTAAGTACCGGGCTTGACTCATTTCAGGCCCTTGTCCTCAGCTTACGGCGCTCTCCCATCAGTTAAGCGCAAGGAAGAAACGCAGAAATTGGTGGCATTATACCATTTTATGCTGCGTTATGTCAAGGTCTGGACAGACAAACGCGGAATATCTGTGTAATATCTTTATAGAACGTCAGCGAATGCCTGAATGGCAGTGCTCGCCTGGCCGAAGTCCCGCATCTGCTGATCCACGCCCAGTTTAATATGGGGCACACCGGAATCGTCCAGAGCCTTCTTCAGGTAGGGGTACTCCATCTCCTCGGGATCACAGAACTGCTGCATGAACAGGACGACGCCCTGTGCGCCGCTGTCCTTGACCAGTTTGACCACATAATCGCTGCGGCGGTTCTGGTTGGACTGTTCATCATACAGCAGCACATCATAGTCCTGGTCGGCAAACTGCTGGGCCAGAGCCATCATGGGGTCGCCCGTTTCGGTGGCGTCCACCCGGATGGCCCGGCTCTCCTGGGCCACGTCGTCACCCACGATTGCAATATGGTTGTCATCAAAAATTTGCAGCAGCTTGGGGTTGTCACAAACGATACCGGAAGTCAGGACCTTGGCGCCCTTCCAGTTGCAGGCGGGCAACGCTTCCAGCTCGGCATTGAGCTGCTCCAGCTTGGCGGTGTGCTCGTTCTTCATCATGAACCAGGCGGAACGCAGCACCGCGGAACGGCTGACTGCGGAAATGACATCGGCGTGCTGGCCAGCCAGCTTGACAAACTTGCGGCGGGCGGCGCGGCTGCGGTTATAGACCTTGATAGCCTCCCGCAGCGCCTCGTCGGTGATGGAGGTGCCGGAGATCTTCTCCAGCTCCTTCTTCATGTGCATGTACTGGTCCACCGTAAACTGCAGGCCAAAGGCAGGCTTGCGATTCTGGGGATGGGCCAGGAAAATGCACGGCATTTTCTCACTCATTGCCACACGGATATTCTGGCTCATGGGGCGCAGGGTGTCGCAGATGGTGGGAGTGACAATGCCGTCCAGCATATCCATGGTACCGTCCAGCAGCATCTCCAGCGCCAGCTGGGCGATGGTGCAGTAGAAGGTTGCGCAGTACTCCTTGGCCATGGAGATGGTCTTGTTGTTGCTGCCCCAAATACCCATGGGCACCATACCGGCGGCGTAGACCAGCTCCTCGGGCGCATAATAGGGCAAAACACCAATGACCTTCTTGCCCTGCTTCTTATACTCGCTCAAGACACGGTGAGGATGCTCGGAAACTTCCTTAAACTCGTTCAGCAATACCTTGATACTCATTTCGCAGCAGCCTCCTTCATCGCCTTATTGGCCTCCATGGCCTCCACCAGGCCCTGGACACGGGTCTCATACTGTGCTTCGTTAAAGTTCCGGGGATCGGCCTGATCGCCGTCGAACCCGGCACAGGGGATACCCAAATCCTGTGTGAACCGGCGCTGCATCTCGGCCATGTAACCGGACCAGGGCTTGCAGGAACGGTTATAGTGAACCAGCACGCCGTCCACCTTATTGTCCCGGCAGATACCCTCACGCCAATCCACGCCCTGCTCAATACACACGGAGTTGGGAGCCTTGCAGTAGGCGCGGACCATCTCGTCCATGTTGTTGTAGACAAAGCCGAAGGCGGGCGCATACACGACGGCGGTCACGTTGACGCCGTTCTCCTTCAACGGCTTAAACAGGTTGGGCAGCTTGGGCCAGCAGGGAATGCCCTCGAACATCACGCGGTACTGCTCGGGGAAGGGCAGGGTGCTGGTGCTATTCTTGATGTTTTCCTCCAGATCCTGCTCCAGCATCTCAAACGCGTCGGCAGCTTCCTTCTTGCCGCGGGCGGTGACCACGTCGGCCATGTGGTTGAACAGGTCGAAGCCACTCATGGGAGCTGGCTTATACTGCAAGTAGTCGCAGACCTTCAGCCAATTCTGTGCCGTGCGGTTGGCGTTGGCGCAGGCATGCTCAAACTTCTTCTCGTCGAACTTCTTTCCGGTCAGCTTCTCCAGCTGCTTGATGGCGTTGTCAAACTGGCTGCGGATATAAGCCACATTGGTATCGGCCACTTCAACGGTGTTATTGTAGGGAACATCAATCATAATCAGCGGAATGTTGCGCATACGGGCAATGTTTTCATACCACTTGGTCATGCAGTTGCAGATGTTGTTGCAGCACAGCACAAAGTCAGGCTGGGGCATCTGCATCTGGCGATAGGGCTTGATGGCCGCCGCGCGCAGTTCCTTCTCGCGGCCCTCGGGAAGCGCCTCAATCTCATAGATGTCATCCAGTACGGTATAGGGCTGCATGGTCTTGGGATCCTTCTTGGGCTTGCCGGTCTCGGGGTCGATGACCACCTTGCCGTTCTCATCCTTCAACGGCTTGCCGCTGTTGGGATTGATCACATATTCACCGGTCTCAAGATTCAACTTGCGGGAAGCACGCTTGCCGGCGGCATAGGCCAGGCTGATACGGGCATAGCCGCAAATGTCGTTGTCAAAGCCCAAATCCTCGGCGGCCTTGCACATAATTTCGCCGTCACGGTTGGCGGCGATGCCGGCAGCCTGGTTTTCCGGATACATCACGTTCAGGTCAAAGGCTTCAGCCAGTTCGCAGGGGAACTTGGAGCTGGACCAACCAACCAATCTGCCCTCAGCATGTGCCTTGCGGGCGTCGGCATAAACATCCTCAACGACCTTGCGCAAAGCCTGGACGCCGGGACTCACTGTTTTAGCCATGATAGTTTTCCTCCCTACTCAATCATAAAATTGCTCTTGCAGAAAGGCCTGATCAGGTCTTCTGCTCCTTTTGATTCTTTTGGTATTTTTGATAGGCAAACAAGGCCGCGCCCAGAGCGCCGTTGTACTGCGTCAGGGGCGAGGTGTAGATGGTGTGACCCAGTTCCTCCTCCAGAGCCTTGACCACGCCGCTGTTCTGGGCTACACCGCCGGTCATAACCACCTGATCCCGGACACCCACGCGGTGAGCCAAACCGGCTACGCGGCTGGCCACAGAGTGATGGATGCCGTTGATGATGTCCCGCTTGTCGGTATCCTGAGACAACTGACTGATCACCTCGCTCTCTGCAAACACGGTGCAGGTGGAGCTGATGGCCACGTTTTTGGTGGACTGGGCGCCTAAATCACCCAAATCCTCTACCTTCACTTCCAACACCCGGGCCATCACATCCAGGAACCGACCGGTGCCGGCGGCACACTTGTCATTCATGACAAAGTTCGTCATGACGCCATTCTCGATTTGAAGAACCTTTACGTCCTGACCGCCGATGTCGATGACCGTATGCACCTCCGGGAAGAGGAACGCAGCCCCCTTGGCATGGCAGCTCAGCTCGCTCATCTGGTGGTCGGCTACATCCAGCATGGAGTTGCGGCCATAGCCGGTGGCCAGGATGTAAGCCATATCCTCTCTGGTCTTTCCTGCGCTTTCCAGCACCTGGGAAATAGCCCGCTGAGGGCCGCTGGTTCCAGCGCCCACGGAGACTAGAGATTTAGCAACAATCTCCTTCCCATCAGCCATCATAATGCACTTGGAGGCGGTGGAGCCGATGTCGATTCCAAGGGTGTAAATACTCATAGTGAATTTCTCTCCGTCACGAAATAAGTGGCCGGGCAGCGGCTTGCCGCCGCCCGGCGAAACGCGTTTGGCAGATCTTTGTCACAGAACACGCAAATAAGCCGTCTGACCTCAGAAGAATCCGCGTAATTTTCTCATTCTGTCGCTGCACAAGCAGCCTGCAGGCAAGAATAAGCCGGCAGTACACTGCAGACGACCGGAACCGGCCGTGCCTTTAAAGGGAAGTCTTCCCTCTTCCGTCTGCTTTTACTTTTTAAATGTCTCGAAATCGCGGATGGTTCTGGGCAGCAGCATCTGATGGAAAGGACAGATGGAGTCGGGATTCTGATAGCAGGAATCGGCAAAGGCCACGATGTAGTTGCGCATCATGGGCATATCCACGATCTCGTCCACCAGACCGGCCTTGGCACAGTACAAAGGCTTAGACTTCTCATTGTAGTCCTGGATCAGGGCGTTCATCTTGTCGATGGTGTCCTGCAGGTCCTTTCCAGCCTTCTGATCCTTCACCAGGCGGCCGGTGTACATGGCGGCGGCGGCAGTCTCACCGTTCATCACGTTGATCTCGGTGGCGGCAGTGCCCAGAGAGAATGCGTTGTTGTCGTTGCCCTGGGGCCCGCCCAACACATAATGGGCCGCGGCAGTGCCGCGCCGCAGGGTAATCTCCATCATGGGCAGCTTGCTGCTCTGGATGGAATAAATCAGGGACTGACCCAGGCCCAGCAGCTCGGCCTTCTCAGCGTCGTCACCCACGTCGATGCCGGTGGTGTCCTGGACCCAGACGATGGGCAGGCGGTCACGGGCACACAGCGTGACGAACTCGTTCATCTTGATCAGGCCCTGGCGGTACAGCTTTCCGCCCACGCCCATGGCTCCGGTCTTATACTCGGGATAGTTGGGGAACACGCCCTGCTGGTTGGCGACCACGCCCACCAGAAGGCCGTCCACCTTGGCCAGACCGGTAATCATCTCGGGACCATAGCCCTTTTTGTATTCCATAAACTGGCTGCCGTCGAACAGGCGAGCAATGACGGAGTACATGTCATAGGGGCGCTTCTTGTTGTTCAGTACCAGATCGTACAGCTCCACGTCAGAGACGGCGGGGGACTGGGGCTCGTCCACGCGGAAGAACTCCAAATCGAAGCTGGGCAGCATATCCACATACTTCTTAATGGCGGCAATGACGCCGTCCTCACCGGAGTAGACTTCACGGAAAAAACCGGTCTCGTTGTAGTGAATGGCCACCCGTCCGGGGGGATCGGAGCGCAGCCCCTTGCTTCCCACGACGAGAGCCTCGGCAGCTTCACGGTCCACATAGCCCTTGGGGTTCATGCCGCCCACGATGCCGGCGCCGCCCACGGCCATATTGGCCTTTTCATGCGCCAGCAGGATGGTGGGGCTGATGGAGTGGTAGCCGCCGCCGGCGGGGTTTGTACCATAGATGCCCACGATGACAGGCACGCCCATCTGGTTGAGTTCGGAGTTGCGATAGAAGGGGGTGCCGCCGCCCCGGCGGTTGGGGTACACCTTCTCCTGCTGGTCCAGCTCCACGCCGGCGCAGTTGAGCAGGTACACCACGGGAATGCGCAGCCGCTTGGCGGTATCGCTGCCCCGCAGCAGATTATCGGCCTGACCGGGCACCCAGGTTCCTGCGTGCTTTTTATTGTCGGACGCAATGATGCAGCACCACTTGCCGTTCACGCGGCCCAGGCCCTTGACAATGGAGGTGGAGCCGTTTTTGTTGTCCTGGGGGTTGTACAGGCTGTTCAGGGGACACCAGGTGCCGGGATCGACCAGCATGGTGACACGCTGCATGGCGGTCATTTGGCCTTTTTCGTTCAGTTCCTCGTCCTTCTTGCCGGCAGACAGGGCCGCTACAATATGGGCGTGAATATCATCTTCAATGGCGCGCAGTTCTTCCACATTCTCGGAATTGGGACGAACAGGCTTGCCCACCACAGGCATGTTCTGGAAATAACGGGGCATAGAATAGTTACCCAATGTCAGTTCCTCCTAATTATTTGTTATTTTTATATGGAGCCAAGGGGATTTCTTACTCCTTGGGAACCTTAATAAATGCCTGGCCGGGGTCGATCTCCTCGCGAATCACGCGAATAATCTCGGGAGAGGGCCCTTCAAACAGCTGTGCCCGGGACACGTCAACCTCAAATCCCGTGTTTTCCAGCACCATCTCGGGACTGGAGGACGGATAGTAGTAAGCCAGATACATTCTCTTGGTCTGCTCGTCAAACTTCATAATGCCCAGATCGGTAACCACCATCTGGGGGCCGCGGTTTCCGGGCAGTCCGACACGCTCACGGCCGCCGGGGCCGTCCATCCAACCGCAGGACGTGATGTAGTCAATCTTATCCATGAAGCGGCGCTTCTGGTGCTGCATCATGATGATGGTGTTGCAGTAGGTAGCGATGCCATTGGCGCCGCCGGAACCGGTGAAGCGGGTGATGGGGTTGTAGTAATCCCCGATGCAGGTGGAGTTCACGTTGCCGTAAGGATCGATCTGGGCACCGCCGATGAAGGCAACCAGCCGGTCGGCATTGTGCAGCCATTCATTGGCCTCAAATCCGATAAAGCGGACGTTGGGCCACTGGACGGCACAGTGCGCCATAAAGCGGTTGTCACCCACGCTGCGGGGCACTTCCACCGGGTCGCAGTCCATCAGGCCGCTCTCCACGATGGGATGGCAGGAGGGGCACACCACTCGCTTGGCCAAAGAAGCGCCGATCAGGGGCAAGCCGGTGCCCACAATGACGATCTGGTTCTCTTTGATATTTTTTGCAATGGCATAAGCCTGCATTTCCTGTTTTGTATATTTGGTATAATCAGACATTTTTATTAACCTCCCTACGACTCAGTGTCTAGTCGAGTAGCCCAGATGGGGCTCATTCTTCAAGCGCATCAGACGGGCGCCGCCAATTTTATCCAGCAGCTCTTCGTGGTCCTTGACACTGTAAACCCACTTCTCCAGGAAATCCTGGAAGGTCTCGGGATTCACGGGAGCGTTATAGGGCAGACCCTTTTTCTCGGCCTTGGCCTTCTCTTTGGCAATCTGGGCCTCGGCGTCTGCGGCATCCTGATACTTGGACGCCTTGTCATACTCCTTCAGAGCATGGGAGTCGTTGTCATAGTAATTGTAGCACTGGGAAGGCCACGCACCATAGGGCGCGTAAACCACAGCATCCACACACTGACCAAAAATGCGGGTCAGCGTGGGATCGCGGCGGATGTACTCGTCGCTTACCAGCTCTTCGCAAGTGACAATTACCTTGCGGGCCGCCACGGCAACATCCACATCATGGAACTCGTCGCCCTCAATGATGCAGGTTCCGTCGGGGCTGGCCTTCTGGACATGGATAATCGCGGTATCCAGCTTAGGCACGGGAACAGCAACCACCTTCTCACCGGGATTAAAGGGATTGTCCACTTCCACACACTTCAGGTTATCCACCTTATCCAGGGTCTTGCGCTGCTCCTCGCTGATGCCCCAGAACTTGACCAAGCCGGAGCCGTTCATCAGACGGACAGGCAGGAAGGGCAGGCCGAGCGAAGCGGCGTGGAGCTGGAGCATCAGAACGTCCTGAGAGTAATCTTCATAGGTCAGCTGGCCCTTCTCGATAGCGGCGCGGAAGCGGCGGGAAACGTTGGTGTAGCCGGAGTTGGCGGTATAACAGTTGATATAAGCCTTCACACGTCCCTCACCAATCAACATGTCCCAGTCGCCGCCGGCAGGGCCGGCCCAGACAGTGAAGTCCTTCTGTCCCTGGCGCAGAATCTCATAGACAGCGGCATAAGGCTTCCGGTTGGTTGTAAAACCGCCGAAGGCGATGCAGTCTTCGTTTTCGACGAATTTTGCAACCGCGTCATGCAAGGAATATACTTTGTTCATGGTAAAACCCCCATTGCAAAAAGTTTTTTAGTCTCTTCTTTGCTCTTGATTTCGCTTGTCTTCAAGGTACGGAAATGCGCTATTTATCGGGTATCATTTTAGCATAATCTCCACAATTGTTCTATTTATAACTTGGCAAAAAGTTTGCATATCTTCTCCTCACATGGTATAATGATTGCGGCGCAATGGGGAAGGCCAAATTATTTTCCCTCTCCAGATACGGTCTCGGCCAATAATTAGACAAAAATTTGGCGACAGACCATGAGGTCATCCAGGAACCTCTCCCCCGCCGAACCTGACGGAGGTTGTCTTATGACGAATGTAGAATTCCATCTTCAGCTCAACCACAACGACACATGGAACATGAGCCGACTCCATTTTCACGACCACTTCGAGCTTCTGCTTCCCCTGACCAGTCCCGGCAATATCTTTGTCAATGACCAAGTATATCCTCTGCGCCGGGGCACCCTGTATATCATCGGAGAGAATACGCTCCACCGCACCATGGCCACCGGCTTTCACGCCCGGTATGTCCTTCATATCAGCCGCAAGGCCCTGGTAGAGCTGTCTACTCCACAGACCGATTTCACTCAGCTGACCCACGATGCCTTCCGCCGATCTACGTTGGACGGGGAGGAGATGACCGGCCTGATTGAGCTGTTTCAGGCTCTGGAGCGCAACAAAAATGACGGTTCGTTCGGAAGTGATATTCACCAGATGGTAGCCCTGCTCAACTTGCTTATCCGGGTGGCGCCTACCCTGAACGCAGCCACCGCCGGCGAGGCCATCCGCAACAAGGACTTTCTTCGGGTATCTCCCATTTTAGACTATATCCGGGACAACCTGTCCGACCAGTTGTCCCTGGATCAAATTGCCAACCAGTTCTATATCAGCAAGCACTATCTGTGCCGTATCTTCAAGTCGGCCACCGGTTTTTCCGTTATGGAGTACATCATCTACAGCCGTGTGCTCCGGGCCCGGCAGCTTCTCCAGTCCGGTGTCAGTGTCCAGCAGGCCGGCGAACGTTCCGGCTTTTCGGATAATTCTCATTTTATCCGTACCTTCGGCCATCTCACCGGCGTGACACCCGGCCGCTATGCCAAAGAATACCAGGCCAGCGACCAAATCCTGCTTCGGGAAAATCCAAAGCAGCACTGATCGACCTCCCTCTTTCTGCCCGAAACCGAGCGCGTATTTCCCTGTCGTCCCCTGGAATCGACCCTTGTTTGGGTCAAGATTTGCAAATTCCACTCCTCTGATCCAATTTTGTCTATTTTACCATAAAAGTCGGGGACGGCATATGCCGTCCCCGACTTTTAATCACGTGGGCTTCGATAAAAATTCCCCATTAATTTTTCCGTTCGAATCACGTTGACAAATGCGTTTGGGTCAACCTTGCGTACTTTACGTGTCAGTTGGCGTAGCTGACTGCTGGTCACCACCGAGTAAATCATAACGCATGGTGAACCATTGTACAGCCCAACGCCTTCAATTAGCGTAGCCGAATGGTTGGTGTCCTGAATTTGAGCACATACGCCGCCTGCGCTCTCTCGGCCGGTAACAATAAACAGGGTAACCCGTCTTCCGTCCGGGTCCATCAGCCGGATGACCTGGGTGGTAGTAAACTGAAAGATAATCGAGTACAATGCTTTATCCCAGCCAAACAGCAGTCCAGCAACCATAAGCAAAACGACATTCCCGATTAAAATGTAGTTCCAAGCGTCAATTTTTTTCCGTTCCGACAGGGCCACGGCAATAAAATCGGTACCTCCTCCGGTCACCCGCACCTGAAGACACAGGCTGATGGCAAAACCGTTGATCAGACCGCCAAAGACACAGATGAGTAGAATATCCTCCGTAATGGGCATGGCAGGAACCAGATCCGTGAATGTACTGGCCAATACAATTGCCAGGCACGAGTACAGCGTAAATTTCTTGCCGATCAGCTTGTAGCTGATGGCAGCGGGTACGGCGTTCAGAAGTAAGTTGATGGGGGCAAAGGGCAACTCCATCTCCCAATATTTCAGAGCACACCGCTGCACCAGCCGGGTAATCCCGGTAAAGCCGCCCGGGAACAGATCCCCTGCCTGGACAAAACTCTTGTAGTTGACGGCGGTGATAATGGCATACACGGATATCGCCAGCAGCCGAAGAAGAATTTCCCGCAACTGACTGCGCTCCATTTTTAATTTCATAAAAAAGCTACCTCCGCCTCCGGGTTACTTCGCTTCGGACAGAATGTCAAGGTTCTTCATGAAATATTCCACACCGGAGTAAATCGTGGTCAGCACAATCACTGCCACGCAGATGCTGTTGATCCACGGTCCAATTGGCAGCAGCATCAACACGATGCATACCATCGTAGACGCGGTTTTCACCTTCCCTGACCAGCCAGCGGCAATGACCCGTCCCTTATCGGCGGCCACCATGCGCAAACCGGAGACGCCGAATTCCCGGACGATGACCACCAGCAGAGCCCAGCCCGGCATCTGCCCAATCTCCACAAACCACAGCATCGCGGCGGTAACCAGGCATTTGTCAGCCAGAGGATCCATAAATTTTCCAAAATCCGTGGTCTGATTGTAGTGTCGGGCAATGTATCCGTCCAGCGTATCGGTCAGACTGGCCACCACAAAGATAGCCAAAGCCCAGTAGTTGGCCCCCGGTACTCCCAGATAGAGCACCAGCAGAAAGATGGGAATCATTACCACACGCAGAAGAGTCAGCTTATTCGCGGTATTCATTTCAAAATACACCTCGGTTTTATTCTTCAATCTCTCCGGTCAAATCCCCATCGGAGACCCCGGTTATACGAACATGGACAAATTCCCCGGCAGGAACCAATCCAGCAGCAGTAAAAAGCACCCGACCGTCGATGTCCACCGAATCGGCGTAGGTCCGGCCCACATAATATCCCTCATCGTTGTCGAACCCCTCGCACAACACCTCCATAACGGTTCCCAGACGGGCCTCGTTGTACGCGTCCATCACTCTGGACTGCAGCTCCATCACCAGTTCCACCCGATGCTGTGCTGTGTCGGGATCCACCTGATCTTCCATTGCGGCAGCCAGGGTTCCCTCCTCAGGAGAGAACTGAAACACCCCGGCCCGCTGGAGCTTCTGCTCCCTGAGAAACGAACAAAGCTCCTCATACTCGGTCTCCCCCTCTCCGGGCAGGCCACAAATGAGAGAGGTACGCAGTACCACATCCGGCATGGCAGAACGCAGTTTGGCAAACAACGTTTCAATTTCCGCCTTGGTACTGCGTCTGCGCATCGCAGTTAAAATCCTGTCGTTGCAGTGCTGAACCGGGATATCCAGGTAGTGGACAATCTTTGGCTGCGAGGCAATGGTCTCAATCAGTTCATCCGTGATGGCCTCCGGATACAAGTAGTGGAGCCGAATCCAATGAAAATCAAGCTTACATAATTCATTCAACAGCGTAACCAAAGTAGTACCATCTTTAAAATCCATACCGTATCGGGTGATGTCCTGAGCAATGACGATGAGTTCCTTCACCCCGGAGTCGGCTAATGCCCGGGCTTCGGAGAGAAGGGATTCCAACGTTCGGCTTCGATAACGGCCCCGAAGCTTGGGAATGATGCAAAACGCGCAGCCGTTGCTGCACCCTTCGGCAATTTTCAGATAGGCGGTGTACTGCGGGGTAGTCACCAACCGCTCTCCGTCCTCATACGTGCTGTGGATATTTCCAAAGTGCTCCGCCCGCTCGCCTGTCATCAGCGCCTCAATGGCTGACACCACATCGGGATAGCTTCCGGTTCCAAGCATACCATCCACCTCTGGCAGTTCCTGGCGAATGTCGTCGGGATAGCGCTGTGTGAGACACCCCGTCACCAATAATTTTTTCAGCTTCCCCGCTTCCTTCAGCTGTGCCAGCTTCAGGATGTGGTCAATGGCCTCACTCTTCGCCGATTCAATAAAGCCGCAGGTGTTAAGTACCGCCACGTCGGCCCCTTCGGGCTCCCCAGTGACAAGGTATCCAGCCTTACAGCAAAGGGCCATCATCTGCTCTGTGTTCACCAGATTTTTGGCGCAGCCCAGCGAGATGAAGGCAATTTTATAGGGCATGGTTCAATCGCTCCTGTCAGGTAAAATTACTTGTCAGTATCAGATTCCTATCAATAGGCTTTTTCTTCCTGGTTTTCAGACTGTGGATGGAGGCGGCGTGGCCCTGTTGAACGGCGCTCAGTCGTTCTCCTCCATCTCCGTGGCGTAGCGGCGCAGTGCGTCGTTGATATCAGACCAGGAATAGCCTCTCCTGGCCAAGGCAGCGGATATCTTCTGCAGCTCCTTCCGCTCCAAAGGCCTTCCATCCAGTCTTTTGGCTACAAACAGATCGATGGTTTCGGCGGGGTCCTGGGCCTGCGCCAGGGCGTCGTCCCATACTTCTCTCGGCAACCCGCGGCGGTACAGCTCATCCCGCAGTTTCTTTTCTCCAAATCCCTTGGCGGAATAATGGCGCACCACCTGAGCCGCGTAAGACGGATCGTTCAGGTATCTCAGTTCCTCCATGCGGTCGCAGATGGCCGCTCCCTCCTCGGGAAGGGCGCCCCACTGCCTGAGTTTTCGCTCCAGTTCCGTTCGGGACTGTGGCTTTCTGCTCAACAGATCAAGGGCTTTCTCTTTCCAGCCGCTGCGCTTCGTCGAGGCAAGCAAAGAGTCGGTCTCCTCCGGCGACAGTTCCTTTCCGGCATAAAGAGCAAACTCAATCACTTCGCCTTCTCCAAGACGCAGGATAGAGCCATCCTCCAGCACTGCAAGCCAACGCCCCTCAATCCGCTTGGATGGCTTTAGTTCCCGGACAACCACCTTATGGTTCCTCGACGTCCGCGCCGTCCTCAAAGTCGTCCGCGGACACGTCCACCGCCCGGCCTGCCGCCTTGGCCGCCACCTGGGATTGTTTGCTCATCAGCTTATATGCGTTGGCCCGGACTTCGACCTCCACCTGCTCGGCCAGTTCGGGGTTGTCCTTCAAATACTGGCGGGCGGCGTCCCTGCCCTGGCCAATCCGAAGCTCGCCCATGGAAAACCAGGATCCGGACTTCTGGATGATGTCCAGTTTGACCGCCAAATCCACCAGCTCGCCCCACTTTGAGATTCCTTCGCCATATAGGATTTCAAACTCCGCCTCCCGGAATGGGGGTGCGACTTTGTTCTTCACAATCTTCGCACGTGTGCGGTTTCCTACCACTTCACCGCCCACCTTGATGGCCTCAATGCGGCGTACGTCAATCCGAACGGAAGAATAGAATTTCAGGGCACGGCCACCGGTGGTCACTTCCGGATTCCCGTACATGACGCCCACCTTTTCCCGAAGCTGGTTGATGAAAATCACAATGCAGTTGGTCTTGGCAATGGAACCGGCCAATTTCCGCAGTGCCTGGCTCATCAGGCGAGCCAGAAGACCCACGTGGCTGTCTCCCATTTCCCCCTCGATCTCGGCCCGCGGCGTCAGAGCGGCCACCGAGTCCACCACCACCACGTCGATGGCGCCGGAGCGAACCAGAGCCTCGCAGATTTCCAGGCCCTGCTCTCCGGTGTCGGGCTGGGAGATCAGCATGGCGTCGATGTCAACCCCCAGAGCTCTGGCATAACTCGGGTCCAGGGCGTGCTCCGCATCAATGAAAGCGACTTCGCCCCCTCGTTTCTGCGCCTCAGCCACAATATGGAGCGCCAAAGTCGTCTTACCAGAAGACTCGGGTCCGTAAATCTCCACAATACGCCCCTTCGGGACGCCGCCAATACCCAGGGCGATGTCCAGGGACAAGGAACCGGTGGGGATGGATTCCACCACGATACCTGTATTTTCCCCCAGCCGCATAATGGAGCCCTTTCCATAGTTTTTCTCAATCTGGGCCATACAGGTTTCGATTGCCTTCTTCTTGTCGGCTGCCGGAGCCGCCGCCTCCACAGAAGGTTTTTTGTTTGCCATATGCTCTCATCCTTTCCCACCGGCCTGGACCGGCCTTGCATCTTATCCCGATAATACGAAAAAACAAGTTTCCATGGATTTTTAAGGTGTCCACCGTGAATTGTACGAGGGTGTCTTAACTGTTGACGGTTCCTTCCACCACGCGCCAGATACCCTGCGTATCCTGGGCTGTCTGAATGTTCTCATAGCCGTTTTGGGCCAGAATCTCCTCCACATCAGGGGCCTGTCCCATCCCTACTTCAAAGAGCAACCCACCTCCCAGGCGGAGTGCCGTCTTCCATTTGGCGGCAATCGACCGGTAAAAGTTCAACCCATCTTCCCCGCCGTCCAGAGCCATGTGCGGCTCGTACTCCCGGACAGAAGCATCCAACCCGGCCAGATCCCCTGTGGGGATATAGGGCGGATTGCAGACAATGACATCAAAATCCCACAAGGCAGAGCTGGGTGCCTCCAACGCATCCACCGACAGACAGGTAACTCTTGCATTCAGACTGTTGCGGCGGACATTCTGTTTACAGGTGCGCAGCGCCCCCTCGGACAGCTCCCCCAGCACAACCCGGCAGGCAGGAACATTGGCCGCGATGGCCAGTCCCACGCAGCCGCTTCCGGCGCAAAGATCCAGCACCCGCGCGCCTTCTCCTGCCTCCCGCGCACGCGCAATGCCCCGCTCGGCCAGCAGTTCAGTGTCCGCGCGTGGGATCAGCACATCCTGGTTGATGTCCAGCGGCAGTCCGTAAAATTCCCATTCTCCGATGATATAGGCCACCGGTTCCCCGGACAGGCGGCGGCGGACCAGATCATCCACCCGCTTTTCCAGCTCTGCCGAGACGTACAGGGACATGTCTCGGTACATCTGCTCCCGGCTCTTGTCGGCAGCGTAGCACACCAACTCCCGCGCCTCCAATTGGGCCGCCTCTACCCCAGCCCTTCGCAGCCGGGCCCTGGTATCCAGGTATAAATTATTATACGTTGTTGCCAAGTTTCCCACCTCGCTGTTGTTTCGTGGGGGCGCACTCTTGCCCCCTCAATCCAGAGGGCCTTTCTGATCCAGCCCGGAGGCGCCCTCAGCGTGGAAAGAAAGCGGGAAACCAAAATCGGCTTCCGGGGAAACACCATTTGATCTCCAGCGAACGCATCGCTTTCTTATCGATTTACCACATGTCTTCCCCTTGTTTCTCCGGAAGCACCAGCTCCAGCGCCTTGATTCCTACTTCAATCATGGAATCGTCCGGCTCAAAGGTTGTAAAGTTCTGCAGCCAGAGCCCGGGGGCAATCAAAACACGGGTGATCGGGCCGTCGTGGCGGCCCACATAACGGTTGAACTCATAGCTTACTCCCACCACAGCGGGGAGCATGATTAAATGAGCCAATATTCGTAAAAATACGTTTCGAACAGGCCAGATGGCAAAGACCACCGTAGACACCAAAATCGAAATAAAGATGACCACAAACAAAAAGCTGGTGCCGCAGCGGGGATGATGTCTGGGCTGTCGGCGTACATTTTCCACCGTGAGCGGCAGACCGGCCTCGTAACAGAAGATGGTCTTATGCTCGGCCCCGTGGTAGGAAAAAACCCGCTTCATTTCCTTTAGTCTGGAGCAAAGAAACAGATAGCCTACAAAAATCACTATTTTGAGCAGGCTCTCCGCCAGATTCCGGGCCAGCATGGAGTCCGTCACCAAGGTAACCGCGGTACCCAGCAGGGTGGGCAACATAAAAAACAGTCCGATGGACATGCCAATTCCAAGAATAACGGCCAGGGTCGTGAAAAATGCGGTGGCTTTCTCACTGCCAAGACGGGATTCCAGCCAAGTTTCGAATTTAGAGGGTTCCTCCTCGGTTCCGTCCTCCGGGAAAAATTCCGCCGAAAACATCAGGGCGGTCACCCCGTTATACATGGAATCGCAGAAGTTGATCACGCCCCGAATCAAGGGCAGGCCAAGGATCGGATAGCGGTCTTTCACCAGCTTAAGTTCCTTCTCCTGTACCTCCAGCTGGCCATCCGGCTTGCGTACGACAACAGCCTGTTTTTTTGGCCCGCGCATCATAATACCTTCAATGAGTGCCTGTCCGCCGCACATGGTCTTAAATCCCTTGGGACAGCCCTGCTGCGCACAGGTCTGCTGGGTCTGTTCTTGCTTTTCTTGCATGAAGTTAAGTTCTCCTTTTGTCAATCGTACCGTGCTCAAAGACATTCTATCAAAGGATTGAAAAAATAGCAAGCAGAAATCGAACTTATGTTTCAATCGGCAGATGAATGGTCACCAGAAAGCCTCCGCCTTCGGCGTTTGCGACGTCCAGTCTGCCCTCGTGACGTGTGATGATCTCCTCACACACCGCCAGTCCGATTCCGGAGCCTCTGGCCTTAGAGCTGCCCTTATAAAATTTATTTTTAATAAAGGGAAGTTCCTCCTCGGGGACGCCCGGTCCATAGTCACGGATTTGGATGACGGCTTCCAAAATATCCTGGTGAATGGAAACGTCGATGCGCTTGCCTGCACCACCGTGTTTGGCCGCGTTGTCCAGCAGGTTGCAGAACACCTGCCGCAGGCGCTCCGGGTCACCGGAAACGGGCAGCATTTCCTCCTCGCAATCCTGGTAATTCAGTTCGATTCCTTCCTTTCGGAAAAACTCTTTATACGTGTACACCGCGTCTTCCAGCTCCGCCTTCAGATCCAGCGTCTCCACCGACAGAGTAAACCGGCCATCCTCAATCCGTGAAAACTCCAGCAGCTCCTCCACCATGTTGGTCAGGCGACGGGCCTCAGATACAATAATGTCCATCCCCTTTTGCACATCTTCCGGGTTCCTCAGTTCGCCGCTTTGAATGGTTTCCGCCCAACCGGTGATCGCGGTCAGAGGCGTGCGCAGCTCATGGGAGACCGAGGAGATAAACTCTGTCTGGGTCTTTTCCGAGCGTTTGATTTTCAGGGACATGTCGTTGATGGTATCGGTGAGTTCTCCAATCTCATCGTCAAATTTTTTCTCAATTTGAACCCCGTAGCTGCCGTCGGCGATGAGCCGAGCCGTTTCGGTAATACTGGCCAGAGGCTCGACGATCGATCGAACAAAATACAGGTTGGAGAAGTAAACCATAGCAAAAATTGCCATCCCAATCACGGCAATAATAGCCATCGCAAAGATGAACTGTCGGTCGATGCCAGACAGAGACGTCACATACCGAATGAATCCCACGGTCTGACCCTGGTAAACAACGGGGCTGGATGCGGCGAGGATGCGCTCTCCCGTGGTGGGATCCCGGCCCATCCATGAGTCGGTCATCTGGTTTTCCATTGCCTCCTGGATATCCTCAGTACCCGGGATGGTTCCGGTAGTCAAGTCGTTGCCCGAGTAGATAACGGCCCCCGTGCTGTCCAAAAACTGCAGCTCCAGCTGGCTTTTCTCTTCGTAATTGTTCACAGTTTGCTGGGCGGCAGCCCAGTATTCGGTGCGGGTATACGTGCGGAAGCTGGAGGCGGCGGAGCTGGATTTGCCCGCCAGGTCATTGGCTGCGCTTGCGTAGTAGTAGCTCCATAAAGCGGCCGCGAAAGAGCCCAGCGCCAGGACCAGAATCAGCAATACCACACTGACGCTGTTCAGCAGCCAGCGTCTTCTAATCCCTCGTATTTTGACCTGATCATTCAAATCGGTCTTTTTGGCCACCAAGCTCCCCCCTTCCAAATTAAATTTTATGCGTTACGTCAGCTGCCCCATTTATACCCGTAGCCCCACACCGTATTGACATAGGTTGGCTTTTGGGCGTTGTCTTCAATCTTGATGCGCAGACGGCGAATGTTTACGTCCACAATTTTCAGTTCTCCAAAGTAGTCTTTGCCCCAGACGGCGTCCAGGATATCTTCTCGTGCCAGAGCCTTTCCCGGATTCTCCATAAACAGCTTGACAATCGAGTACTCCACCTGGGTCAGCTTTACCCGCTGACCATTTTTCTCCAGAGTACGATTGCGGGTGTTCAGCAGAAAGGGCGGATCACTGATCTCATCGGCCGTCACCATTTCGGTATCCCCGCCGGTGCGGCGGAACAGAGCATCTACCCGGGCCGTAAGCTCCGCAGGGGAAAAGGGCTTGGTCACATAGTCATCGGCTCCGGTCATCAGGCCAGTCACCTTGTCCATCTCCTGGGTACGGGCGGTCAGCATAATAATGCCGATTTTGTTGTCCATTGCCCGAATCCTGCGGCACACCTCAAACCCGTCGATATCGGGCAGCATAATATCCAGCAGGGCAACCTTAATATCCGGGTTTTCTTTCAGTGCTGTCAAAGCCGCCTCACCGGTCCCGGCCTCGATGGCAGTATAGCCGGCCCTTTTTAAATTAATCACAACAAAGCTGCGGATATTTTCTTCATCCTCCAGGACCAATATTTTTCTCATGATTTCTTCCTCTCTGAATCATTCCAATCAGCTGTACCAGCCGGTTTGAATGGTTTGGAAATTCTTCATCAAAAGGTCATTGGCGGTCAGGCCGCAGTCCCATTCACAATCATAAAACCTCGCGGCATAGATCACCTCTCCCTCCTCGCAGAGGGTAAATCGGCCTTCCTCCTCGGCCCGGGAGACACGGTTGCTCCCTGTCAGCCGATAGATGCTTAGAAATGGCAACGGCTCCTCATCTCCCTGCCAAAGGGAGAAGATCACCTGGCGTTGGCCGCTGAGCGTGTCGTTGCGGGAAATTGTAATTTGTCCAATCCAGCTGTCCGGAATTTCCAGATACCAGCCGTCGGACACATTGTGATACGTGGTCATGACGTGGTTGCACTGGGCCGCTTCATCATACTGGCTCCAGTCAATGAGCCAGAAATTGGAGGAGGGCGCATCCCCGTAAGACGGGAGCAGACTGGGAGACGGCAGCTCCAGCACCATATCGGCATTCACGTCGGCCGGGCTCACTTCGGTATAGCCCTTGATCCGGTTCCGGCTCACCCCGGTTTCCGGATCCAGGGACAGGTTCACCAGCTGTTTTTCCTCTTTCCCTTCCGCCGCCTGGTAAGTCAGCACGTCGGTGGTCCGGCTTCCGTCCGTCAGGGTGCAGGAAACATACAGCGCAGGAGGATAATATTCTCCACTGAGGTAATTGGCCCGCACTTTGTTCAAGGTAGCCACGCCGTCGGACAACTCCACACTGCCGATGCTTCCCAGTTGTCCGTCCTTCCAGCCATACACTTCCACCTGGCTGTCCATACCGGCAGAATTGATGCGAACCACCGCAATCTCCGTTCGGGTGTCCTGATCAATGTCAAGCAGCCGGTAACCGCTGGTGTAGCTGCCGGAGCTCTCACTGGCCGCGCTGCACCCGGTCAAAAGCAGCTCCGTTGCCAGCAGAGAAGATCGATCCGTCGTGTGGACGTGAGCGGCTCCCTCTGCCTCCGTCCCGGACTGGTCCGCCGAGACACTCAGCTCATCCAGGGTATACGCTCCCAGTTGATACACACCGGTACTCACCTGCCAGTTGACCACTAGTTCTTTGTCGCCCAATCCATTCAGGTCTACATAATCCACCGAATAAATGGCCGCTCCGTCGCCCTCGACGATCCCGGTCACCTGATAATCTTCACCCATCTGGGTAAAGATGTAAATCTTTAATGATTTCTCCACGCCTGGAATCCGGAAAAAGGCCACCGCGCTTTCCCGCTGACCGTCTCCGTTTAAGTCTTGCAGTTGGATGGTGGCCGTGTTGTCCCCCGAAACGATCACCGCATCCTCGCATCGGGCGCTAAACTCATCTTCCAATCCGGAACGAACCTCTTGAATGGCCGCCACCAGCTGGTCATAGCCCGCAGACTTCTCAGGCCGCTTGTACAGCTCGTCCGGCGGACGGAACAGACAGCCGGAAAGCAACAGCAGCATCGCGGCCGGCAGCAAAAGCCGAACCCACTTTTTGCTCATATCGTCCACTCCTTCCGCCTGTCTATATGCCAAAAATATCCCAGAATAATCCTGCCTATCATCATACCACAATTCGCAAAAAAAGAATATGATTTTCTAAAAAACTTTGGGTTTCCCCTCTTCATCTGGTTTCAAGAAAAGAAACATGCGCGCGCCCCATCCGGCTCATTTGGGGCGCGCACAAATGGTTTCAAATAATCCTATAAAAGGAGCACCCAGTTGGATTTCCACTATTTCAGGTGGTATCACCAGGCCAGCGGGTAATACTCATCCAGCATCATAAGCGGCACATCGTAAGCATCGGTCGCGATTACGGTACCGTTCTCCAGCTTCAAGGCAAAACGGGTCATATCTTCTGAACTATACAAAAAAGATTCAATCCCGCAGTCCCACGAGCCGCCATATGCAAAATAACGAATGGTCTCATATCCTTCGACGCCGTCACCCCAACTGATTCGGGCTGTCACGCCGTCCCGGCAAGTCCGTTCCACATACGCAACGGCGAATTGTCCAACAAAACTGAGATGGCCAAAGGTTCTCAACTTCCCGTGAATCGACACACTGGTTTCCTCAATGAAGTCCCCGTTGACATAAACACCGACGGGAATTTCCATTGAGACAGTTTTCAAGAATACCCCCGAATAATCCAACATCAACACGAAAAATCCCATTACAAAAACAGCCAAAAGGACGGACGCGGCTCTTCTGCCCAAATCCTTTTTGGCTTTGTTCTTCATCTCCCGATAGACAACTGCAACCGCGTTGCGAACCGCAGTGTCCGACTCCGATGCCGGGACACGCTCTCCCTGCAGCAGACCGGTAACCGAAATTCCAAGCGCGTCCGCCAACGGCTCCAGCAGCGAAATGTCCGGAAATCCAGCGCCTCTTTCCCATTTACTGACCGTACGGTCAGAGACATGAAGCTGCTCGGCCAGTTGCTTTTGGGTAAGCCCTTTTTCTTTCCTGCAGGCCGAAATCAGACTTCCAGTTTTTTGTGCATTCATTTCCTCACTCCAATCGCCATTGCGGCAGTTTGTTCTGGCTGAAAGTTTAACAAGCTGCATATCATTCTGCAACAAACGTTACGTAGAGTCCTTCATGTTCAAACCTTTTGCTCTTCTCTTAAACCCTGCAAAAATTGCGTGTGCCCCCGGAATTTTCACCCGGAGGCACACGCGCTTGAATTAACCTTCCAACACCTTTTGATAAACCGCCTTAATGGCGGAGTTGAAACAGATAAAGGTGACCTCCGGTCCGTCCGGATGCTGCTCCAAAAATTGGCGGACGGCCGACACGGCAACGGCCGCAGCCGCCTCCAGCGGATAGTGATATACGCCGGTACTGATGGCCGGAAACGCTACGGTTTGGCAGTTCAGCTCCATGGCCAGGGTCATGGAGCTTCGGTAGCAGTTCTCCAGCAGTTCCGGTTCTCCCCTGCTGCCGCCGTGCCAAATGGGACCCACCGTATGAATGACGTACTTCGCCGGCAGACGATAGCCCTTGGTCGCCTTGGCCTGTCCGGTATAGCAGCCGTTCAGCGTCCGGCACTCAGCCAGAAGCTCCGGCCCCGCCGCCCGGTGGATGGCTCCGTCCACGCCTCCTCCCCCCAGCAGGGAGTTGTTTGCCGCGTTGACAATAGCATCCACCTTTAATTTTGTAATATCTCCGACACACAGACTGATTTTCATGGCGTTTCCACCTTTCACTCTATCATCGAATCAAGGCCGCAGAAAGTTCATGCCTTATTGAGACAATTGAATATAGTCACCGGACACATAGCCGATAGCGGCCTGATTGTCCTTGCCCAGATACAGGATGTGGCACCAGCCGTTTTCCACCTCCAGCACCACGACCTGAGCGCCGTTGGCCAGTCCGCCCACCACCGCGTCGCTGGTGCTGGGTCCAGTGCGGACATTGAGTCCCTTCTCCGCGTTGATTACAAGTCCGGTGAGCTCTGCCTGTTTACAGTACACGGTACAGGTGGCGGTCGCTCCGTTCCAACTGGCGGTGATTGTAGCCACAGAGGTTCCCGTCCCGGGGAACAGATTGGTCACCACTCCATCATCCGTAACGGCTGCGGCAGAGGGGGAACTGCTGCTCCATGTGATCTCCGCACCCTCCACGGCAGGATCCAGGGTGGCAACGAGCGGATAACTCTCGCCGGACTGCAGTGTAAAGTCAATCTTGTTCAACGTCACGGTATACTGGGTCGCGTCGGGCACCTCCGATCCGTCTGAATCGGAATCTGTGTCCAAAATGGGCGTATAGGTGATCAGTTTATATAGCAGAGCGGCCATCTCCGCCCGGGTCAGATTCCCCTTTGGATCTATACCGGTCCCCTTGCCGCTGACTACTCCCTGAGCCACAAGGGTCGCGGTGTGCCCTTTGGCATAATCGGCAATTAGATCTTTATCTGAGAACTGATCCAGCACGGTCAAACTGCCGGTTGGGCACTCCTTGCCCAGTAGGGGCATGGCCTGGCGCAAAATGGTGAACGCTTGTTCCCGGGTAATGGAGGCCTTGGGGGAATAGGCCCCGTCTCCGGTTCCCGAGGCAAGTCCCGTGCTCTGGGCCCAGGACAGCGCCGTGTAGTAGTAATCCGAGGCGGCCACGTCGGTAAAGGTGCAGTCGGAGGTCACCGCCGGTCTGCCCACGGCGTTGTACAGCATCAGCATAAAGTCGCCTCGGCGAATCTGATTGTCACGGCCAAATTCGGTGGCTGAAATTCCGCCCACGATTCCATGGTCATAGCAGTACTCCACCGCCTCATAGGCCCAATGGTCCTCGGTTACATCCTGATGGACGCTGTAAGTAGCAACCTGGATGGTCTGACTCAGTCCGCCGGCCGAAGCGGTGATGGTGCCGCTGACCGCTTTGGAAGAAGCGGTAAACAGTCCGTTTTGATCCACAGTTCCAACGTCACCCGTCACAGTCCAGGTAACGGGTGCCCAACCCCGCAGAGCGGTGCGATTCCAATAGCTTCCGGTGACGGCAAGCTGAACCGTTTCTTCGGGCTTCACCGACAGAGCCGTTAACGCAGAGGAATTTCCACTTTGAGACACGGTCAAAGAAGTCAGCGCGTCGACCACATGGATCTGGGCGGTGCCCGTCACGCCCAAGTCCTGTGAGCGCAGGAGGAGAGTGTCCGTCCCCGCCTTGTTCCCGGCGGTATAGACGCCATCCTCCACCTCGCCCAGATCCTCCTGCGACGTAATGGTCAAGTCACTCAAATCCTCGGACAGTACATTCAGGCCGTTGTCCAGAACCATAGATTGGGGCAGAATCACGGAAGATCCCGCAAGAACCACCAATCCATCTTCCTTCAGCGCCAGCCGATCCGGCTCACCATCTCCCGTCTGGCCGGTCACCAGAAGCAGATAAGTGGCACAGCTGCGCAGGGTTCCGTCCGATGGGAGGTTGCGCACCGATGGGGCAGCCTGTCCGGGCATCCAAGCGGAGATGGCCGTGGAGCCCCCCCCGTCCAGGTTGACCACCCACTGGCAGCCCTGATTCCGCAATTCTTCCGCCACGTCTACCTGAGACAGTCCGATGGAATAGCCCGCCTGGCGTCCATCCACGGCATAGACCACCAACGTGCCGTCCTCCTTCACCCCAAGCGCGGTGCGCGGAGCCCGTCCCTCATTGACGTGGAGCCATGTGGAGCTGTCGGTCAGCTTCCCGTCGCGAACCATCACGTCGCCGGTGCCCCCCGCCCACTGTGCCGCAGACAGTGCCTCATCCGTGCAGGATGTGGTCAGGGTGACGGTATCACCCACCTGAAATCCCTGATAGGTTTCTGGATAACCCGACGTATCGTCGGCGGTCAGAATATATTCGTCCGCGCCGATGGTGGCGGGTTGGTCGGTCTGGAGCAGCTCGGTCACTTCCAAGGTCAAGGTGGAGTTGACGGTGAGGTCTGTTCCATCCGCGTCCCCGGATCCCCAGATCCCAAGTGGATCATTCGGATTACCCTCCACCACCTTCATCCGCACATACCAGCCTGAGGTGGAGGTACGCGTCGACACGGTAGAAAAATCACTGTTGAGCAGATACAGGCCCCCGGTGCCGGTGCGCCACTTATTGAAATGGTTGGGAGTAACCGTGGCTCCGCTGCGCTGGTTGGTCAGGGTAATGTCAACGTCGGGCGATTCATCCAGAGAGAGCTGGCCGTCGGTGATCAGCATGGCCGGTTCGCCCTCCGGGCTGGATTTATAGACTCCGTCCTCAATGGCAATTCCAAGCGGCACGCCGGTGGTGGTGGAAAAATAGTCGGTGTTGATGGCGCCCAGCACGTGATAGCCCAATCCCTGCGCATAGCTGACCGCCTTATTAATGGTAGCGGCCCCATACATGGTACCCGATGCCTGAAGCAGAATGGGATAGGCCTCGCTATCCGGCTCCAGCTCCATGGAGAAGCTCTCCACTCGGCTGGAATTGTTTACCGTAACGGTATTGCGGTAGGTCAACCCCTCCACCAACGTGGACGAGGTTTGAATCTTTTGTTCTCCTGCAGCGGCGTACGTCGTGGGGATGGCCAAAAGAACAGCCAGGGCCAGGGCAGCCGCCTGGCGCAGTCGAGTCGATCCTGCGGTTTTTTTCATGGGTACTCCTTTAATATGTAAGGCAGAGAGTCTTTCCGGGTCTGCCCATCCCGGTGATTGATTGGCCTTATTATAGCAGGTCGCCCATGGGGTTTCAATGATAAAAAGAGACAAAGAAAAGAGGAAAAGCTTGGAAAAATCATTGCTTGAGCGGCAACTGTGAACAAGCTGTAAACGCCGGATTGTAACAGTTGAAAAAAGGGTATTCTTGGTGTACAATATAGCGATTGCGGTGTGCTCTGCGGCACACCGCCGCATCTCCCACTGCGAAGGAGGCGAGGCCGTGGAACATCCACAAAACAATGCCACAAAGACGATCAGTATGGTCATGGTCATCACACTGCTGGGCAAGGTGCTGGGCCTGTATCGCGATCGGCTGCTGGCCATTCACTACAGCACCGGAATGGCGGCCAACGCTTTCTTCACCGCCAGCCGTATCCCCAGAGTTTTTTTTGACGCGGTGTTCGCCTCTGCCATCGCCGCCTGCTTTATTCCGGTGTTCAGCGAAACGCTGAAAAAGCGCGGCAAACAGGAGGCCTTCCGCTTTGCGGGGAATTTCATTACCGTAATTGCCCTGCTGACTGCGGCGCTCACGGTTCTTGGCATGGTGTTTCCACAGCCTCTGGTTACACTGTTCGCCGACTATGAAGACCCCCAGACCACTGCTCTGGCCGTCTCTTTGACCCGGGTCATGTTTCCCACCGTTCTGTTTTCTGGAATCGCCTTCTCCTTGGTTGGCGTACTCCAGGCCCAAGATCGCTTTACCGCCCCCGCTCTCATGTCGGCGGTCTCCAATCTGGTCATCATCGCCTATTTTATAGGGCTGAATTCCTCCTTTGGCATCTACGGCCTGGCCGCGGCCTATCTGGTCGGCTGGCTGCTTCAGGGGCTGATCCAGATTCCTTCGCTCCGGCGGCTGAATTACCGCTATCACCCTGTGCTGCAGCTTCGGTCTGATGGAATGAAAAAAGTGTTTGCCCTGATGGGCCCAGTGATGGTGTCCACCTGGGTTCAGCCCATCAATCTGGTCATCAACTCCAGGTTTGGATCCCGCCTGTACGAGGGGGCCGGCGTGTCCGCCATGGAGTACTCCACCAATTTGTATCTGGTGATTGCGGGCACCTTTATTTTATCCGTCACCAATGTCATCTTCCCCCGGCTCTCCCGGCTGACTGCCGGCGGCGAACACAACGAATTCCGGGATACCATCCGTCAGACCATTCACAGCAGCCTGTATTTTGTCCTTCCCATGTCGGCCGGTCTGATTGTGGTGGCCCGCCCCCTCATCTCCTTTGTTTACGGCGGCGGAGCGTTTGACGGTTTTGCGGTGGACATCACGTCTACCGCCCTGATCTGGGTATCTCTTGGAATGGCCGGTTATGCCATTCAGAACATCCTCAGCCGGGCCTATTTTGCCCGACAGGACGGCCGTACCCCCCTGGTGGCCGGGGCAATCTCCATCGGGGTCAATGTGATTCTCTGCATGGCGCTCACCAACCCCTTTGGCGTGGCCGGTCTGGCCTTTTCCTCCGCGGTGTCCTCCACCGTGTACGCCCTGCTCCTGCTTTTGCCCATGGAGCGGGGGGGCGAGGGGCTTCTGGATCGAAGGATGTCTGGCGATTTGGTCAAAATGCTCCTTGCCGCTCTGGCCATGGGGCTGTGCGCCGGCCAGGTGCTGTCTGTGTTGTCCGGGGTGCTGCCCGCGGGAAAGCTGGGTGAACTGGTATCCCTGGGGGTGTGCGCGCTTTCCGGGTTGGCAGTCTATGCTCTGCTGACTTTGGCGCTTGGGATACAGGAAGCCAAACTAAGCCTTTCTTTCATTAAAAACCGAAAACGAGGTTGAACCATGGAACAAGTAAAAAACGTGTTGGACGGCAGCGCAGTGTGGCGTGCCCTGATGGCCCTCTGTCTGTGGTTCGGCCGCCAATGGCAGAACAGCAGAGTCATTCAGTGGTTCCTCCATCCCACCGGGCTGGGCAGGTCCGCTTCGGAGGGCAGTATTTTCTTCCAATTGTGGTCTCTGATTCGGGGCGTGCTGTGTCGGCTGTATCAAATTCTTCGGCTGGACAAGCTTTTTGCGGGGAGTATCTTCCTTCAAAGTTTTGTATGGTGCGCCCTCCCAGTGGTTCTGGCCCCGGTCATCCCGACCATGGCAGTGTTGGGACTGGCCGTGATCGGCTACGGCTCTCTGGCCTTAAATCTCCTGCGGAATCCGGGCCGTCCGCTTGCCTGGTCCCCCATCCACCGCTATGTCATCCTATACGCCGCCGTCTACCTGGCCGGCACTCTGTTTTCCGTTAATCTGGCAGGCAGTCTGAAACCTGGATTGCTGTCGGTCGGGTTCATTCTCTTTGCCGTGGTGCTGGGCAACGCGGTCACCGGCCGCCGGCAGCTGGACATGCTGATTGCCCTCATGGTGCTGGTAGCCGCCGCCGTGTCCTTCTACGGAATCCTGCAATACCTGTTTGGCTGGGGCTACCAATCGGCAGCTTGGGTGGACAGCGACATGTTTTCCTCCATCAGCTTCCGGGTCCCCTCCACGCTGGAAAACCCGAATATGCTGGGGCAATACCTGATTCTGGCCATTCCCATCGGGGGTGCTAAACTGCTCTCCGCCAAAGGCTGGGGCAGCCGGGTCTTTTATCTCTGCTGCTGCGCCGTTATGCTCGTGTGCATGGTTCTTACCTTCTCCCGCGGGGCTTGGCTGGGTCTGCTCTTTGCCGGGGCGGTATTTGTGGTACTCCTCAATCCCCGTCTGATCCTTCTGGCTCCCTTCGCCCTGGTCGCTTTGTACTTCGTCTTGCCGGATACGGTCATCTCCCGGTTTACCAGCATCGGAGACTTGACGGACAACTCCACCTCCTACCGGGTGTATATCTGGATGGGCACGCTGGCTATGCTCAAGGACTACTGGCTGTGCGGCATCGGGCCCGGCGACGCGGCGTTCAACATGGTTTACCCCGCTTACAGCTACAACGCCATCGTGGCCCCACACGCTCACAACCTGTTTTTGCAGATGGTGTGTGACGCAGGCATCTCCGCCTTGGTCATCTTCCTTCTGCTGTTGTTCGTCTACTTCCGGATGATGTGCTCCACCCTGGGACGGGAGCGGGACTGGACCAGCCGTCTGCTCCAAATCGCCTTCACTGCCGGGGTATTGGGCTTTCTGGTCCAGGCGATGACCGACTACTCCTTTTATAATTACCGGGTCATGTTTCTGTTCTGGGCCTACCTGGCCCTGGGCAGTCTGTCTGCAAGACGCAGCGAGCTGCCGGAAGGGGGAATCCTGGTTTGATCCGCGTATTAAACATCATCAGCGACACCAACATCGGCGGCGCAGGTCGGGTTATTCTGAACTACTTGCGCTATGCCGACCGAAAGACGTTTGAACCCCTGGTCGCCATTCCCCGAGGCAGTCTGCTCAAACCCTCCCTGGAGGATGCCGGGGTCCCTGTGTACGAGGTAGACGGCATGGCCGACCGCTCCTACCACAAAGAAGACGTGGCCGCTCTGAAGGCGCTCATTCGCCGAGTAAAGCCCGATCTGGTCCACACCCACGGCTCTCTGTCCGGGCGCATTGCCGCCAGGCGGTGCCGAGTGCCCGTGGTGTACAGTCGGCACTCCGCCTTTCCCGTCCCGGCCAAGCTGAAGCATCCCCCCGGCCGGTGGGTGAACAAGCTGCTCAACGAGCACTACGCCGACCATATCATTGCCGTCAGCCCCGCCACCCGGGACAATCTGACCGAGGGGGGCATCTCCCCGAAGAAAATTACAGTCGTGATGAACGGGGTGGCCCCCATGGTGAAAACCTCTCCCGCAGACCAAGCCGCCCTGCGTGGGTCGCTTGGTCTTTCCCCCGACACCTTTGTCTTCGGCATCCTGGCCCGCATCGAGGATTATAAGGGGCATCTGTATCTGGTTCACGCGGCCAAACTCCTCAAGGAGAAGGGCTACCAGAACTTTCGAATCCTCATCGCCGGAACCGGAGACTTTGAGGTAGAAGTCGCCCGGGCCGTGGTGGAAACGGGGGTTGCCGATGTGGTTCAGATGCTTGGCTTCCGGTCTGACGTGGCCGCCCTGCTCAATATCCTTGACGTGCAGCTCAACACCTCCTACGGGACAGAGGCCACCAGCATGGCTCTGCTGGAGGGGATGAGCCTGGGCCTGCCCTCCATCGTCAGCGACTATGGCGGCAACCCCTTCGTCATCGAAGACGGAGCCAACGGCCTGATCTTTCCCAGTCAAAACAGTCAGGCGCTGTGCGCCTGCATGGCCCGTCTCATGGACGAGCCGGATACCGTTTCCTCCATGAAGCACCGGGCCAAGGAACTGTTCGAGCTCCGGTTTACCGGACAGGTCTTTGCCCGCAACACGGAACAGATTTATTTGGATGTCCTGAAAGGAGCACATTAAATGGAACAACATACGCCAAAGTTCCGCCTGCGGCTGAACCTGTTCGACAGCATCGTCCTGATTCTGGCCCTGGCGGTGGGCGCTTTTCTACTTTGGACCGCGCTAAAGCCCGCCGCCTCTCCCGTTGGCGAAACCACCTCCACTTCCACCGTTCGGTACACCGTCCGCTTCCAGCGCTGGATTGAGGGCACCAGCTCTTTGATCCAGCCGGGAGACAAGCTGGTGGACAATATCAAAAACTATGAGATGGGCAGCGTGGTTTCGTCCGAAGTCGTCCCGGCCGAGTCTCTGCAGTTGGATAACAACAGCCGCCAGTATGTTTTGGCCGGTATTTCTGGCTATGAGGATATTCTGGTCACCGTGGAGTCCCCCTGCACCGAAAGCAGCGAGGCCATCACGCTGGGAGGCGGCTATGCTTTACGGGTGGGCGCCATTGCCTATATTCGGGGCGAAGGCTATATGGCCAGCGGCCCCATCATCTCCATTGAGCGGGAGGGACAGAAATGAAAATCATTGACCGCAACGGCCGACTGTTTGGCAAAATCAGCGTCATCGACCTTCTGGTGATCGCCGTGGTCCTGGTCATGGCCGTGGCCCTCTATGTGAAAAGCAACCAGACCCACACCGGCACCAGCGTGACCAACACCACCATCACCTATCAGGTGCAGGTCAGCGGCGTGAGGAACTACGTCAGCGACGCAGTTGCCGTAGGCGACCTGATGTTTGACCAGGACCGAAGCAGCGGCGGCACCCTGGGGACGATCACATCGGTTGAAGTTCTGCCCAGCGGCAAGCTGGCTGAATTTACCGACGGCACCGTGGACACGGTTCCGGTGGAGGATGGAGTGAATCTGCTGCTCACGGTAGAGGGCTCGGGACTCCTTAGCGATGGGCGCTATCTTCTCAACCGCGTGTATGACCTGGGGGTCAACTCTTCCCGAAACTTTTATACCAAATACGCCCAGTTCACGGGCACCGTGACCGTCATTCAGTAAACCGCGAAAGGAGCCGCTGACATGAAAATCTTAATGGCCACCATGGGCCTGGATATCGGCGGAGCGGAAACTCATATTGTAGAGCTGTCCAAGGAACTGCGCGATCGGGGCCATGAGGTGGTTGTGGTTTCCAACGGGGGCGTCTATGTCCCGGAGATCACCGCCGCCGGTATCCGCCATTACCGCGCTCCCATGCACCGGCGTTCTCTGTCCGATATGAGACAGGCCAAAGCCATTTTGCGGGATGTCATCCGGCAGGAGCGCCCCGACATCGTCCATGCCCACGCGCGCATCCCTGCCTTTTTATGCGGCCGCCTTCAAAAGTCTATGGGCTTCCCCCTTGTTACCTCCTGCCACGGAGTATACCAGGTCAGCGGGGCGCTGCGTCTGCTGTCCAATTGGGGGAACCATACTCTGGCCGTATCCGAAGACATCAGGGATTATTTGATTCAGCAGTATAACATTCCGCCTCAGCAAATCACACTGACCATCAACGGCATCGACACGGACAAGTTTTCTCCCGCCGTTTCCGGGGAAGCCGTCCGGCAGGAATTCCAGCTTGGAACCGCCCCCGTGGTGGCTCACGTCAGCCGCCTGGACCAGGAAACGGTTTGGACCGCCAGCCAGCTTGTGGAACTGGCCCCCGCTCTGGACCGGAAGGTCCCCGGTGTTCGGCTCCTCATCGTGGGGGGCGGAGACGCGTATGATGAACTGTGCTCCCGAGCCGCGGAAGTCAACCGCTCTATGGGCCGCGACTGTCTGGTTCTCACCGGCCCCCGTACCGATGTCGGGGCTCTGGTGGCCGCCTGTGACCTGTTCGTGGGGGTGTCCCGGGCAGCACTGGAGGCCATGTCCGCCTGCAAGCCCGTCATCCTCTCCGGCGCCCAGGGCCACACCGGTCTGTTTACCCCAGAACTGCTGGACAAAGCGGTGGACACCAACTTCTGCTGCCGCACCGACCCTGTATCCACCGAGGAACACCTGCTGGCCGACTGTCTGGCCGCTTTGGCTCTCACCTCGGATCAAAAACAGGAGTTGGGCAAATACGGCCGCAGAGTGGTACAGGAGCGCTATTCCGTCCATCGCATGACTGACGACTGTCTGGCCGTCTATGCTCAGGTTCGCCGCCGCAGGCACCGGGTGGTGATGAGCGGCTACTATGGCTTTTCCAACGCCGGAGATGACGCCATTTTGGAGGCCATTCAGCAGGCCATCCACGAGGCTAGTGACGACATCGCGGTTACCGTATTATCCAACGATCCGGAACTGACCCGGAAGCAATACGGAATGAACGCGATCCCCCGGTTTCGGGTATGGAAGGTGTTCTCCGCTCTGCGCCACAGCGACGCCCTGCTGTCCGGTGGCGGAAGCCTGCTTCAGGACACCACCTCCACCCGCTCTCTGCTGTATTACCTGTCCGTGATCCGCTGCGCCGAGTGGCTGGGGAAACCGGTGATGCTGTATGCCAACGGAATCGGCCCCGTCCGCCGGGAAAGCAACCGCCGCCGGGTGAAACAAGTGGTGGAACGGGCCACCCTGGTCACCCTTCGGGACCACAGCTCCGCCCGGGAGCTGGCCGATATGGGGGTCACCCGCCAGGATCTCCACGTGACCGCCGATCCGGTGTTCCACCTCTCCCCCGCCCCGTCTGAGCGCGGCACGCAGCTGCTCGCCCAAGCCGGTTTACCCCCTGACACCCCCTTTGTTACGGTATCTGTCCGGGACTGGCCCGACACGGGAACCTTTTGCCATGAGCTTGCCCGTCTGTGCGACCATTTGCGCCGACGCCACGGCATGGAGGTTTTGTTCCTGCTTATGCAGCCAAACCGGGACCGCGCCACAGCCCAGCAGGTTCAGGCCAATATGGAAGAGCCCTCCTTTCTGCTGGACCTTCCCTGCACCCCCCGGGAGCTGATGGCAGTGCTGGGACAAGCCAGGCTTTGTTTAGCCATGCGGCTTCACACCTTAATTTTTGCCGCCCGGATGGCGGTGCCTTCCATGGGGCTGGTCTATGATCCCAAGGTTGCCAGCTATCTTCAGGAGCTGGATCTTCCTTCTGCCGGCCATGTGACGGATTTTGACGGAGCCGAAGCGATCCGCCGGGCCGACCAACTGATGGAGGACTATGACGACATTCTCGCCCGCCTTCGGCAGAAATCCGATCTTCTAACCCAGTCCGCCCGAGAAAACGAAACGCTGCTACTGAACATGCTGGAGCAGACAGTTCCATAGCTTGCGCGGCAGACTTTCTCTCCTGTCCGATATACTCTGCCGTGCTCCTTACATGCATAAACGCGCCCCGGAAGCAGTTTGCTTCCGGGGCGCATTCATGTTATTCATCCGAATCCGACCGTTTCTCTGTTCCAAGGATCCGAACAAAGGCAGCCGCCCGGCCGTTCATTACTTTGTGCCGAAGATCCGGTCACCCGCATCGCCCAGTCCGGGGACGATGTAGCCGTGGTCGTTCAGGTGGCTGTCCACCGCGGCCACATAGACGTCCACGTCGGGGTGGGCTTTCCGAACTGCCTCGATCCCAACGGGGGCGGCCAGAATGTTCATCAGCTTAATATGCTTGCAGCCGTATCCTTTCAGAAAGGTAATCGCGGCAGAGGCAGAACCGCCGGTCGCCAGCATGGGGTCCAGGACAATGACGTCCCGCTCGGCGATATCATTGGGCATCTTACAGTAGTATTCCACCGGGGCCAGAGTCTCCGGATCCCGATACAGTCCGATGTGGCCCACCTTGGCAGAGGGAATCAGGGTGAGGATCCCGTCTACCATGCCCAGACCGGCCCGCAGAATGGGCACGATGGCCAGTTTCTTTCCTGCCAGCTGCTTGAAGGTGCCGGTCGCAACCGGAGTCTTGATTTCCACATCCTCCAGCGGAAGGTCACGGGTGGCCTCATAGCACTCCAGGGCGGCAATTTCAGAAACGATCTCCCGAAACTCCTTCACGCCGGTCTTTTCATCGCGCAGGATAGACAGCTTGTGCTGCAGCAGCGGATGACTTAGAACATGTACTTTCTCGTCAAACATTGATACGATCCCCTTCATTCGTAATTTTTTCTCTCTCCAGCCGTTCCCGTTCCGCTTGAGACAGCCGGTGGTATACCGGGACCAAGTCGCCGCCCTTTACCAATTCTCCCCGAGCCAACAGCTCTTCCGCTGCCCGCGACACGCCCCAGGCGCTCTGCATCCGCAGCGGAA
>JBFWME010000019.1:0-11826 GCA_050251755.1 Lawsonibacter sp.
CCAGAGCCGCTGGGCCTCAATGTTTTCGGTGACCAAAAAGACCTGGCGTGGGGTGACCACCAGCACCGCACAGGCCGTCACGGCGGCCATCCCCACAAACCCCCGTCCGCCGGTGAGCCAGCTGAAGTTCTCCTGCCGGGTCAGCACGAACGACCCGGCTTTTTTCTGAGATAGAATTTTTTGCAGCAGAGCGGTCTTGGCCTCGAATTCTGCCAACCTTACCTTGTCCATGACTTACTCCTGCTTGCGGGCCACGGCCTGACGGGCTGCCTTTGCAATATCTTTGGCCTTGAGGCCGTATTTTTCCTTGAGAAATTCGGTCAGTCCCACCTCTCCAAAGTGGTCGGTGACACCAACCCGCTGCAAAGGACGGGGCAGGTTTTCGCTAAGACACTCGGCCACGGCGCTGCCAAGACCGTTGAGGATGGAGTGGTTTTCGGCCGTGACCACGCAGCCGGTTTTGGCGGTGCTGGCCAGGATCAGCTCACTGTCCAGGGGTTTAATGGTGTGCAGGTTCAGCACCTCCGCCTCAATGCCCTCGCCGGCCAGCAGCTCGGCGGCGTCCAGGGCTTCGGCGGTCATGATGCCGCTGGCTACGATGGTTACGTCCTGCCCCTCGCGCAGCAGAATGCCCTTCCCCAGCCGGAATTCGCACCCATTCTCAAAAATTTTGACTGCATTGCGGCGCAGCAACCGGATATAGACTGGGCCGGGATGCTCCACCACCTGGGGGAAGGCGGCGCGCAGCTGGGCCGAGTCGGTTGGCTCAAAGACGGTCATGCCTGGGATGTTGCGCATGATCGCCACATCCTCCATGCTCATGTGGGTGCCGCCATTGAGCTCGGCGGTGACCCCGGGGTCGCTGCCCATGATTTTTACGCTGAGGCCTGCGTAGGCCACTGAGAGGGTCACTTGATCGCAGCAGCGGCGGGTGGAGAAGGGGGTGAAGGTGTGGGTGAAGGGAATTTTACCCATTACGGCCATGCCGGCGGCCACGCCGATCATGTTGGCCTCGGCCACGCCCACGTCGAAGACCCGGTGAGGAAATTCCTGCGCGAAGCGGTTGGTGCCAGCGGCCTTCATCAGGTCGGCCTCCAGAATGACGATGCGCTCGTCGGCCTGTGCGGCCCTGATGAGCTCATCTACATAGGTTTCGCGCAGCCATTTGTTTTCCAGTTCCATCAGAGAGCCTCCTTTTCCAGCTCGGCCACGGCCTTTTTCCACATGTCTTCCGTGATGGCCATATTGTGGCTGCCCAGTTGATTCTCCGAAAAGTACGCGCCTTTGCCCTTGACGGTATTGAGCAGAATCATGGAGGGGCGGCTCTTGATTTTCTGCGCGTTGCCGATGGCATAGGCAATCTGCTCCACATCGTGCCCGTCCACAGACTGCACATGCCAACCGAAGGAGCGCCATTTTTCGTCCAGCGGGTAGAGACCGTTTTCACTTTCGATGTAATCGTCCAGCTGCATCTTATTGTAGTCGGTGAAGGCGATCAGGTGATCCAGCCCGCGGTTGCCCGCCAGCATGGCGGCTTCCCACACCTGGCCTTCCTGGCTCTCACCGTCGCCAATCACCGTGTAGACGTACAGATTTTTCTGGTCAGTCTGGGCGGCCAGCGCCATGCCCACGGCGGCCGAAAAGCCCTGGCCAAGGCTGCCGGTGGTCATGTCAATGCCGGGGGTTTTGAGCCGGTCGCAGTGGCTGGGCAGGCGGGTGTTGGGGCGGTTGAGCGTGTCAAGCCAATCCATGCCGAAGTAGCCCTTGAGGGCCAGCGTGGCGTAGAGGGCCGGGCCGCCGTGGCCCTTGGAGAGCACAAAGCGGTCACGCTCGTCCCACTGGGGGTCGGCGGGGTTCACCCGCATCTTGTCAAAGTATAAAACTGCAAGCACCTCGACCAGAGACAGGCTGCCGCCAATGTGGCCCACCCCAAGCTTGCCCACACATTCCAGAGTTTTGATCCGGATCTGGTGCGCGTTTTCGCGCACTTTGTTCATTTCTTCCGTCAAGCGTTTCGCCTCCTTTCGATTACAGGATGGAGCGCAGCAGCGCCTCCACCGTTTGCTGATTCATCTCGGCGGGGGTCAGCTGAATGATGGCCGCCGTCAGGCCCACCTGGGCCAGGTGGGGAATGTCGCTCTCCTGCACGCCCAGCTCATGCAGGCGCACAGGCATCTTCATGCTGCGCATCAGCGCCTCTACCCCATCCGCCATGGCGCTGACAGAGGGATAACCCAGATACTGGGCCAGAGTTAGCATTTTGGAGGCCTCTTTTTCGGTGCTGATTCGTATGAAGGCAGGCAGCGTGATGGAGCAGGCGGTGCCGTGGCTGGCGCCAAATTCGGCGGTAAGAGGGAAGGATACCGCGTGAATGCCGGTCGTGCGGGTCTGGCTGAAGGATACGCCGGCTGTCAGGCTGGCCAGAATCATGGCCGCCCGTGCGGTTTTGTCCTCGGGATGGTCATAGGCGTTTTTAATGTTCTCCAGAATCAGCTTCAGCGCGCCCAGAGAGATCATGTCGCACATAGGCTGAGAATCCTTGTTCCAGTAAGCCTCAATGGCATGGCAGAACGCGTCCATACCGGTGGAGGCGGTGATCGCCGGCGGCAGCGTGTATGTAAGCTCTGGGTCGATAACGGAGCAGTCGGGCCAGAATTCGTTGTTCACCATGGGCATTTTTACATGGGTTTTGCGGTTGGTGAAAACGCCCACGTTGGTCACCTCGCTGCCGGTGCCCGCGGTGGTGGGGATGCACACCAGCTGGGTGGTGCGGTGGCCCAGGCTGCGGCTTCCTCCGCTGTAATAGTCATAGATACTACCGGGGTTGGTGGCTAGGCAGGAAACAATTTTGGACACATCCATGGAGGAACCGCCGCCGATGCCCACCACGCAGTCGACCTTACTTTCGCGGGCCAAAGCTGCGGCCGCGTCTACGCTCTCGCAGGAGGGGTTTGGCTCAATGTCGCTAAAGTAGGTTACTCTTTTGCCGGTGAGGGAGTTGCCGATGGCCTCGGCGGTACCGTTTTTGAACAGGAAGGGATCGGAAATGATCAGCACGCTCTCTCCCCGCACAAATGGGCTCATCTTCCGGCTCAGGCCGGCCTCAAAGCGCACTTCGGTGGGCATATGAAACTTGAAGGATTCTTTTTGCATAAAAAACGCTCCTTTCAAAATGAAAACTTATAAATTTTTTGGTTTTTTATCGTTTTTAGAAAAATGAAACGCCAACATTTAGACCTTGTCAGAGACAGGTGGCAGATGGCTCTTTTTGCCCTGCTCCATAATGATACCCGCCGCGCCTAGCAGTACCACGGCCATGCCGGCCAGCTGCAGGGGGCTCAGCATTTGCCCAAAGAGAAGGAATGAGAGCAGCGTGGCCACCAGCGGCATAAGCAGCAGAAACACTTTCACCAGCCAGACGGGATAGCGACGCAGGTTGTAATAGTACACTACATAGATCAGCGTCTGGCCTATGGCGGCCAGCGAGAGGGCCACGGTTACATAGTGCTCATGACCAAAAGCCTGCAGCTGGCCCAACTCGCCCCGGAAGAACGAGAAACCGATGAAATACAGCATAGTGACCACGTTGTTGTAGTAGGCCACCACGTTGTCTCCTACCGGATTGCGGTCGTCGTGCTGCACTCCCTTGATGACAAAGGCGTTGATGGAAACAAAAAGGGCGCTGAGAATGAAGAAGATGTTGCCCACGCCGCCCACGTTCACATGGCCAAAGTCAATCCCGATGACCAGCACCACGCCGCCCAGCATCACCAGCGTGAAAAGCCAGTCCTTTTTGCTGAATCGGTAGTGGTAAAATAGTACCGAAATCAGGTTAACAAAGAGAATGTCGCACTTGAGCAGCACCGTACCGATGCCCGCAGGGCAGAGCGTGAGGCCGATGAAGGCTGTCACATCCAGCAAAAAACCCAGTGTTCCAATGAGCAGAAGCCGCGGCCACACAAATTGCACCCGTAGCAGCTCCTTCAGCTGGCCTCTGCCCGCCATCAGGGCGGTAAGCAAAAGTAGAGTGAGAAAGCGGATGATGATGCCCACCGGGAAAACCGACATATGCTTTACAGCCGCATTGCTGGCCACATAGTAGCAGCCCCAGATCAGCGGCAATAAAAGCAGAGTACCTGTGGAACGGTTGTTGCTCATTACTTGATACCCTCCCGGAGCCCGAAAGCTCTACGTTTTATCGTTTTCGATATTATTTCGGCAAATAAAGGAGGACGAAACAGTGTCCTCCGGCCTGTAAAAAGTGTAGGAAAAGGAAGAAACAGGATAACAATTAGAGGCAGCAAGAAAAGTGGGCTGCCCAGGCAGAAAGCCGCCGACGGGGTCTGCCAGACAATTTTTCGGGGCCCGGCGGCGGTGATTTGCCCAAACAGCGGATTTGCCCGGAAGGAACGCGCCGCTTAGAGCGCATCTTCTACCACCTGAAATTCGTCCTCCATCACCATCATAGCTGCGCCCTGGGCGCCCAGCAGATCGGGTACCTGAATGCAGGCCACACTGATGCCCTCCATCAAGGCAGGTACCGTATATTCCTGCAGCTCTCGGTAGACCATATCGGCAAAGAGCTTGCCGCCCATGCCGCATTTGGAGGCAATGATGATACGCTGCGGATTGAGGGTGCCCAGAATCATAGCCAGGCTCTGGCCCATGTAGCCTGCAGTTTCCCGCAGCAGATCCAGCGCATCGGCATCCCCCATTGCAACCTGCTCGATGAACCGGTCCATGGTGACCTTGGAAAGATCGCCACCCAGCGCCTCCTTTAAGGAAGAAAACAGGCCGCATTCCATCCGCTCGCGAATCTTCTGTCGCAGCGCCCGACCCGAAACCTCGGTGTCCAGGCAGCCTCGTTTGCCGCAGGAGCAGAAGCGGGTTCCATTTACCAGCCGTACATGGCCGATTTCGCCGGCGTTGCCGCTTCCGGTAAACAGCCGGTTGTTAATAAACATGCCCATACGGGTGCCGTAATTCAACGAAAAAAAGACAAAATCGTCTGACTTCTGCTGATAAGTCTGCCAGCGATAGGCAGTGGCCATGGCATTGATGTTGTTTTCCACCCGCACTCGGCAGCCGAACTCACGCTCAATGAGCTGGCGGACAGGAATGTCCCTCCAGCCACGCAGATAGGCGTAACTAAGGGCGGAGCCGTGGGTGCGGTCCATCCAGCCGGGAATGCCCAGCCCAATGCCAATCACCTTGGCGGCTTCGGGACCCAGGTGCTCCATGGCCCTGCGAATGGCCGCCAGCAGTTTACCCACCAACATGTCTGCACTGTCTCCTCCGTTAATGGGCGTCTGCTGTGAGTAGACGACTGTATAGCCGAAGTTGACAACGCTACAATTGAGACGGTCGGCATTAAATTCCACCCCGATGGAATACAGTCCGTTGGGCTGAATGTAAAGCCAGGTGGGGCGGCGGCCAGTGCGCACGGAGGTGCACTCCTCTTCCACCAGAAGCGCTTTGTCCACCAGATCGCCGATAATGCTCAGTACGGTAGTCATACTGTAGCCGGTGATCTTTTTTACGTCGTGCCGGGAAATTTCAGTACCGTAGCGAATGGTGCTGATAATCCGGTTGCGCTTAAGGTTTTTACGCTCTTCCACAATTCCTGTTTCCACGTTAATACCGATCCGTCCTTTTCATTTGTTTTCGCGAGCGGTCTTTTGAACTATCTCAAGCCAAAGCGAAAGAAAGCAAAAATTGAAAAAATGACTTTTGTCGCGAACCCTCTGTATTATAAACACTTGGAGCAGGTTTGTCGAGGGACAGCTGGAAAGGGTCCCTCGTAAGCATGCGAGATTTAATCGATTTCGATATTAAGTATAAATCTTTTTTTGAAGCTGTCAACAGGAAATAGTCATTTTCTGCTCGGTAATTTTTATAAAATGAAAAATTTTGTGCAAAAACATAACAGTACAAAAAATGAGGCGGCCCATAAGGAAAACGAAGAAAACACTTTCATCTTTAACGATAAAATTACCTGGCTTTTGGTAAAGTATACAAAAAGTGTTCCGGGCTCTTGCGGAATCTGATTGTTTTGTATATAATCTAGTCAATCAATCCGGCAAATTGTGTGCGCTCTTCTGGACTTACCCGAATGTAATCTCAAATCCACTACCTTGTGGCGTTTTTTCACTTGTGAAAAAATGGGACTTTTATCGGTGGGTGAAAGAAGAGCATTCTTTTTACAATTGATTTATCGAATTCGATAAATCAGAAACGGAAAACAAATGCTTTTCGCGCGGCGCTGCCCTTGCCAAGGCTGGGCGGTCGGCAAAAGCCATTCAGGGAAAGGATGGATTTTTTATAATGCACAAGTTTCAGGTTGCCTATCTGCCCATCGGGGTACCTACGTTTCATCTGGAGAGCGCCCAAAAGGAGTTTGAGCGCTCGGCAGCTCTTTTAAAGAAGCTCTGCGCTGAGACAGTCTGCCCCGACGAGATGCTGCTCACCATGGATAAACTCACGGACTTCTGTGATACGCTGCAAGACCCCTCTCTGGTGGTCATCCAGAACGTCACCTTTGCCAACGGAGCCTACGCGGGTGAAATTTTACGGCGGTTCAACTGCCCGGTGGTTCTCTGGACGCTGCGGGAACCCGTTATTGATGGCGGTCGACTGCGGCTCAACTCTCTCACCGGTGCCTATTCGGCGGCCAATATGCTCTGGGCCTTCAGCAAAACCCGATTTCAGTATGTGCTGGGCTCCCCCGGCGAGGAGGCGGTGAAGCGTGCGTTGACCGCCGCGCTTGGGGCAGCCCGCGTGAAGGATCTGCTGCGGGGCCTAAAGATGGTCTCGGTGGGCCACACGCCCCAGGGCTTCGGCTTTGGCCGGGCGCTAGATGCCGACCTGCTCAGCGTTTTTGGTGTAACGCTGGATTCTATTGAAGCACGAGAGCTCATCGACAAGGCCAAAGGCTACACCGATGAGGAATGCGCCGCCTATCTGGCGGAGGCCTCCGGTAAGATGAACGGCCTCGACGGCACCCCGGACAAAAACCGCTTGGATTTTGCCCGTCTGTGCAAGGCCTACCTGGATTATGCCGAAGAAAACCATGTGGGGGCGCTTTCTTCCCGCTGCTGGCCCGATTTCTTCACCGCCTTCGGCACCCCGGTGTGTGGTGTGCTGGCTCTGCTCAACGACAAACTCATCCCCGCCAGCTGCGAAGCCGACGCCTACGGTGCACTTTCCATGTACATCGGCGCTCAGCTGACCGGCCGCCCCACCTTCTTCGGTGACCCGGTTTCGCTGGACGAGGACGAAAACACCGTCACCTACTGGCACTGCGGCACTGCGGCTTGCTCGCTGGCCCGCCCCGATACCGGCGCGAAGGTGGATGTGCACTGCAACCGCAAGATCGGCCCCACGCTGGATTTCGGCTGCATCGCCTGCGACAAGGTCACGGTATTCCGGGTAGGGCGCACCTGGGACGGCTCCTTCCGCTTCTTTGTCGCGGGAGGCGAGGCCCTGGATAAGCCCAAGCAGTTCAACGGCTGCTCGGTGGTCGTGAAAACCGAAACTTCCGCCCGCGCTCTGGTGGAACAGAGCGTAAAGGACGGCTGGGAGCCCCACTTTGCCGTGGTGTACGGCGAGGTAAAGGCCGAGCTGAAGGCGCTGGCCGACATGCTGGGGCTGGAGGTCTGCGAATACTGAGACTGGTGATCCATTGCCAGCAAAAGGAGGAACCCTCATGGAGCTTGCGCATCTGCAGCGGGTGAACGCCCAGCCCATTTACAGTGTACGGGACAACCTGTTTGCCCCTTATGGGCGGATTGTGACCGGCTATGATTTTTCAGGTCTTACCGCCTGGATGGAGACGACGGCAATTCCCGAAGACGGCAACTGCTACTTCGCCTCGGTGGAGCAGCTGGAGGCCGACCCGGTAAAAAAGCGGCTGGAGGACGGTTTTTACGGCGGCATGCCCGTTCAGATCGGCTACTGCAACGGCCGCAACACCACCTATAACGGCTTTGAGTACCACAAGGGCAGCGAAATCAACATCGCCGTCACCGATTTTATGCTGGTGCTGGGCCATGTGTGGCTCATCCAAAACAACACCTACCGGGTAGAGGATGCCCAGGTTTTCTTTGTGAAAAAAGGCACCGCGTTGGAACTCTACCAGACCACACTGCATCTCTCCCCCTGCCGGGTGAGTGACGGGGGCTTCCGGGACATTGTGGTGCTGCCCAGAGGCACCAATACTCCCCTGGAAACAAAGCCCCAGCCCGTCAACGATGAGGAACGGCTCCTGCTGCAGCGGAACAAATGGGTCATCGCCCATCCCCAGCGGGAACCTCTCATCCGCCAAGGCGCCTTCCCGGGTCTGCTGGGAGAAAACCGGGAGCTGCGCTACTGAACCATGGATTGACGCGGCTCTGCATCGTAAGGCAGCGGGACCGCTGGATAAATCACACATCAAAACAGGAGGAATGACACTATGTTCAAAAAAGCACTCACCCTATTGCTGACTGCCGGTATGGCCCTTTCTCTGGCGGCCTGCGGACAGTCCGGCGCATCCAGTACCACCGCATCTTCTTCCTCGGCTGCCTCTTCTTCCGCTGCGGCCTCTTCGGGCAGCGAGACCGTCAAAATCATCTGCCCCTACGGCGCAGGCGGCACGGCTGACGCCATTGCCCGCAAGTATGCCAAAGTGGCCGGCGAGCTTTACCCCCAGTACAATTTTATCGTTGAAAACCAGACCGGCGGTGATGGCTTTGCCGCTGCTACCTCCTATACCGAGGGCGATGTCAACACAACAGATCTGCTGATCTATGGATACGGCGTGGCCTACCGTCATGACATCGGCAAAAATTACGACACCGAGATTGTAGACTTTGACCGAAGCAAAATTTACCCCATTGCCTCTGTGGACGACCGCACCTGGATCCTTTACGCCCAGCCCGGCACCACCCTGGCCAGCGTGATTGAAAAGGCCCAGACCGGCGGCGTGAAGATGTCCGGCGGCAACCCCCTGTCCGACCCGCACCTGGCGCTGGGATCTCTGTTGGCTCAGATGGGCGGCAAGGTCACGGTTGTGCCCTATGATGGCGGCGCCGCTCAGAAGAAGGGGCTAACGGATCAGGAAGTGGACGTGTTTGTCGGCACCACCCAGGCCGGCAAGGAAGAGGTAGAAGCCGGCACTCTGGTACCAATTCTGGCCTTCAGCGACACGCCATTTACAGGCTTTGTCGGTCCAAACGGCCCCATTGACGTGCCTACCATCGCCGGTGAGACCAAAGATCCCGCTCTGGACGCCAGCATCGACTTCACCGGCTCCATCCTCCCTGCCGGCGGCTTCGTTGCCACCCGCGTGGGCGCCGACCAGGCTTGGATCGACAAGGTGACCGAGATCAGCAAGGGCGTTTGGAACAGCGACGAGTACAACGGATGGATCTCAGAGATTCTGCTGAACCGCTTTGAGGTCTATGATGACGACGCCGTTGCCTATCTGGATTCTGCCTGCCAGAAGGCCATGGCTGCCTTTGAAACGCTGAATAGTTAAGAATTGGGTCTCTTTTGGGCGAAGGCTGGCGGCCTTCCGGAGTCTTGCACCGGTGGGCCGCCAGCCTTTCCTGTATTGAAACGGGTTGGAAAGGAGCGAATTCTCGTGAACTTCAAAGTCAAGATCAAAACCAATCTTTGGTCGGGCATTATTATGGGCATCTTCAGTGCGGCCATGCTGTTTGCAACACCCAGTCAGGTGCGTATGCCGGCATACGATTCCGGCGCGCCCAGCCCCCGTATCATGCCCGTTATCGTACTGAGCGGCATTCTCCTCGCCTCTCTGTTCCTCATCTTTCAGAGCCTCGTACTGAAAAAAGAGAAAATTTATGAATTTGATCTTCAGCACGAGCTTCCCAGCATCCTCATCATCGGCCTGCTGTGTCTGTTTACCTTTTTAATTTTAAAAATCGGTTTTGTGCTCGCCGTCATAATCACCTTTCCCATTCTGCTGTTTTATTTTGGAGAGCGCAAGCCTTTTATCTACATTTTTACGCTGGCTCTGGGCATCGGCATTTACTATCTCTTTTTGCTGATATTTCACATTTCCCTGCCGTCTTTTCCGGGGTTTGGAGGTTAAATGACGCATGAGTGATTTTCAGATGATTTCTCAGGCTGCCATACAGGTATTCAGCGTTACCAATTTGCTGGTCATCTTCGGCGGTCTCGTTCTCGGCGTCATGATCGGCTGCATCCCCGGGCTCAGCGTCACGCTGGGTGTGATTTTGCTGCTGCCCCTTACCTACAGCTTCTCCTCCGCCGACACGGCCATCATTTCGCTGCTGGCCGTATATGCGGGCGGTATGTACGGCGGCTCCATCAGCGCCATTCTGCTGAACACGCCGGGCACCAACTCGGCCATCGCCACCACCTTTGACGGCTATCCATTGGCGCTGCAGGGCCACGCCAAAAAGGCCCTGGATACCTCCCTCTTCTCTTCCGTCTTCGGCGGAATCTTTTCCGCGATTTTGCTGCTGCTCTGCGCCTCCTTCATCACTAAGCTGGTTGCCAGCTTCGCTTCCGCCGAGTACTTCTCGCTGGCTATTTTGGGAATCTCTCTGATTGCCGGCGTCAGCGGCGACAGCCTGCCAAAGGGCATTATCTCAGGCCTTTTTGGTATCTTTTTGGCCTTCATCGGCGCGGACGCCGTCACCGGCGTCACCCGCTACGCCTTCGGCTTCAAGGTGCTGCGCTACGGCATTGACATGCTGCCTGCTATGATCGCCTTGATCGCCCTCATCCAAGTCATCCTGAAATCCCGTGACTATATCGTCTCCCACGGTCAGCTGGGTGACATGACCCAGATTGACAAGGAGGGCCTCACCCTGAAGGAGGCCAAGTCCATTCTGCCCGCCTGCCTGCGCTCTTCTGCTATCGCCTCCTTCATCGGCGCCATGCCCGGCGTGGGCGGCGGCGTGGCCCAATTTCTCTGCTACAACGAGTCGCGCCGTGCTTCTAAGCACCCCGAAAAATTCGGCAAGGGCAGCCTTGAGGGCATCGCCGCAGCCGAATCCAGCAACAACGCCGTGGTGGGCTCGGCCATGATCCCCCTGCTTACTCTGGGTATCCCGGGCGACGGCGTTACCGCCCTTCTCATGGGCGCTTTCATTCTGCACGGCGTACAACCCGGTCCCACCATGTTCACCAAGCAGGGCGTCACCGCTTATAGCATTATTTTGGGCAACCTGATTGCTACCATAATGCTGATCTTTGTCGGCCTGTTCTTCACACGCCTCGTGGCAAAAATGGTGCAAGTGCGCTATTCTTACCTGGCCCCTGCCATCATCATGTTCTGCTTTGCCGGCGCTTACTCGGCCACCGGAAACTCCAAGGAACTGGTGATTACCGCCGCCATTCTGGTGCTCAGCTATGTGCTGGAGGTACTTAACATCTCGGCGGTACCCCTTATGCTGGGTATGATTCTGGCCGACATCATGGAGATGAACTTTGTCACCAGCATGATGAGTGCCGACAACGATCTGCTCATCTTTTTCAAGCGCCCCATCTCCTGCATCATTCTGATTCTCACGGTTCTGTTGGTAATTTCTCTCATGCACCTGAACAAAAAGGTGGATCAGCTGAACGCGCAGCAGGCGGCCAATGTGGCCGAGCTTCATGCCGAGGCCGAGGCTGAGGCTGAGGCTGAGGCAAAAGCCGAGAGCAAAGATGTTGCCGCCGCCCCGGATAAGCCCGAATAAGTCGGCCCTCTGCTGCTCAAACTAAAAAGGAGGCTGCAATGGAATTTTTATACCAGCCCAACGGAAGTTGGGAGCTACGCTTTGAGGGCGGCACCCTCCTGAGGGAAGCGCC
>JBFWME010000019.1:11926-17000 GCA_050251755.1 Lawsonibacter sp.
TTAAAAGAAAACTTATTACGAACACACTGACACACTAATTTATTAAAAGTTTTATGTAGAAAAGGAGAATCTTCATGAATAAAAAGGGAAAAGAGATCAACAATGTTGTTTACAGTAATTTTTTAAATGTTAAATACTTACCTAAAGAAGATCTCTACGTTTACAAAAAGGAGACTAAAAACCATAAGTTTAACATTATCGGTTCAGGTATGATGGCACAAGAGCACATGAGGGTGACAATGCTCGAAGGAAGGGGCTCGATAAACGGAATTTATGATCGCAATCAACATAGTATTGACCAAGCAGTGCAGATGTTTTCAGAATTATATCCGGATATTAAGCTTAAAGTATATAATGATTTAGCATCGGCGTGTAATGACCCAGATGTTGACGGGCTGATTATTTGTACACCAAACTATTCACATATTGAGATTGTGAGAGAAGCAATCAAATCAGGGAAGAATATTTTTTTGGAAAAGCCTATGGTAACTAAGTTGGAAGATGCCTATGAAATAAAAAAAATTGCTGAAAGTTATTCGGCAATCTTTCAAGTAGGACTTCAATATAGATATAAGGCTATTTATACAGAAGCACGTGAAGAGGTACTGAAGAAAAAATCATTGGGCAACGTACATACAATTACAATTGTTGAACACAGAATTCCGTTTCTTGATAAAATTAATCAGTGGAATAAATTTTCGGAGTATTCTGGCGGAACGCTTGTAGAAAAATGCTGCCATTATTTTGATCTCTTTAATCTATTTGCCCAGTCAAAACCAAAATATGTGTATGCAGTAGGAGGACAGGATGTCAATTTCCTTGACTTTAAGTATAACGGCCAGAAATCGGATATCTTAGATAATGCTATCGTTATAGTTGTTTATGAAAATGGAGTAAAATGTAATTTTAACTTATGTATGTTTGCGCCCATGTTCTATGAAGAACTCACAATTTGTGGAGATGAAGGTCGCATCCGGGCATATGAGAATGAAAATTATCTGCCGGAAGAAGGGAATCACACTCATTTTGAAATGTTGTTGGCGGATAATGGACCAAGTAGAATTTCTACCCCTTGTTATCCCAAAACAATTCAAACAAGCGGACATATGGGCGGGACATATTTCGAACACAGAAAGTTTATTGATAATATTGAAGGAAGGAAAACGGATACTGCAACAATTGAAGAAGGTTTTTGGTCTGTAATCGTTGGGATCGCGGCAGAAAAGTCTGCACATTCTGGAAAAATTGTATATATAAATGATTTATTAGCAGATTTTAAATAAGTAATTTGAGTTGTGTAATGAAATATATTCTGTTTTGTTGGTAATGTTTATACCGAATGTGCAGTTTGTGTAGCCAAACCTCTAGCGGTCTGACGATACATGGCCGGTGGCAGACCACTAGGGATAGCAGCATAGACGTGCTGGCAGTTCATGAAAGTAGAAATAGTAGAGGTATATTATGAGAAAAGCATTTATTTGTCCTACCAAGTTTGTGCAGGGAGAGGACGAACTGCTGAATCTGGGGTATTTTGTCAAGACCTTCGGGGCTTCTGCCTTGTTGATCGCCCACCCAGACGATGTCAAGAGGGTGAAAGGCAAGCTGGACAAAACCGCGAAAAAGTTCGGCGTTACCTTTGTGGAGAGCAACTTCGGTGGCGAATGTTCCCGCCAGGAGGTGGCCAGACTGCAGGAAGTGGCCAAGCAGAATGGTTGTGCCTGTACCATTGGACTGGGCGGAGGTAAGGCGATTGACACCGCCAAATGCGTAGCGCAGGGCGAAGCACTGATCATCTGCCCGACCATTGCTGCCACCGATGCGCCCACCAGCCACTCTGCCGTGCTTTACACGCCGGACGGTGCCTTTGACGACTACGCCTATTTCAAACAGAGTCCCAGCGTGGTCATGATTGATACGACCGTGGTGGCCGCCGCTCCGACCCGCTTCCTGGTTTCCGGCATGGGCGACGCCTTGTCCACCTACTTTGAAGCCCGCGCGACCTCCAGAGCCTGCGCCAATGTGAACGCCGGGCTGCCCTGTGGAGCCCGTGAAGGGGCCTGTCCCGCCGCCAAGGGAACCAACGCGGCCATGGCGCTGGCTACGTTGTGCTATCAGACGCTGATGGCCGACGGCATCAAGGCAAAGGCTGCCTGCGACTGCAATAAGGTCACGCCCGCCCTGGAAAACATTATTGAAACCAACATTCTGCTATCTGGTTTGGGTTTTGAAAGCGGTGGACTGGCCGCTGCCCACGCGATCCATGACGGATTGACAATTTTGGCGGGGACCCACCACTATTTCCATGGGGAGAAGGTTGCGTTCGGTACCCTGGTCCAGCTGGTACTGGAGAACGCGCCGACCGAGGAAGTGGAGGAGGTGCTGGACTTTTGCAAAGCTGTGGGCCTGCCCATCTGCTTGGCCGACATCGGGGTGACGGAGATTACCGACGAGCAGTTGATGCAGGTGGCTGAAAAGTCCTGTATCCCCGAGGAGTCCATCCACTCCATGCCCTTCACGGTCACGCCTGACATGGTAGCCGCTGCGATCGTGACGGCGGATCGAATCGGTGCCGCCTATAAGGGACGTGGGTGAGATGAAGAAGATTATCAATCAACCCGAGTGTGTCGTGCCTGACATGTGTGCCGGTATCGTGCTGGCGCACCCTGAACTGGCGCTGGACGCCAAGTACAAGATTATTTATAAAAAACAGCTTGATGTCCGGAAAGTGACCTTGATCAGCGGCGGCGGCAGCGGACATGAACCAGCCCACGCCGGGTTTGTGGGTCAGGGCATGCTGGATGCGGCGGTATGTGGTGATGTATTTGCCTCTCCTTCTCAGATTCAGGTGTATCAGGCCATTCGGAAGACAACCAGTGATGCGGGGACGCTGCTGATTATCAAGAACTACAGCGGTGATATCATGAATTTCAAGAACGCCGCATATCTCGCTGCTGAAGATGGAATTCAGGTGGATTATGTAAAGGTGGATGACGATATTGCCGTTCGGGACAGCCTATACACCGTAGGCCGCCGGGGCGTGGCCGGTACGGTATTCGTCCACAAAATTGCAGGCGCTGCTGCGGAGAAGGGGATGACCCTGCCTCAGGTAAAGGCCGTTGCGCAAAAAACCGCCGCCAGTGTAAAAAGTATTGGTTTTGCTCTCACCTCCTGTACGGTTCCGGCCAAGGGCACACCGACCTTTGAGCTGCCCGAGGGGGAGATGGAGTATGGCGTAGGGATTCACGGCGAGCCGGGGATTCGGAGGGAGCCTGTTATGAAGGCTGGAGAGCTGGCCGCCCGCATGGCGCAGTCCCTGTGTGAAGAACTTGGAATCCAGAACGGAGGCGCCCGAGTGGCCGTACTCGTCAATGGATTTGGCGCCACACCGCTCATGGAGCTGTATCTGTTCAATCACGAAATCGCCAGAGAGATGGCCCAGCGTGGAATTGCCGTGGCGAGATTCTTTGTAGGCAACTTCATGACCAGCATCGACATGGCGGGGGCTTCCGTTTCCATTTTGAAGCTGGACGAGGAGCTGGAGGAACTGCTCAATGCGCCGAGCCAAGCCGCAGCCTTCCGGGTGGACGGTCCTGTGGACCAAGTGGCTTATGCCGGCCGGCAGGCTGTAAACGGAGCGGACACAGTGTCTTTTAACATCGAAACGGATGAAACATTCGCCAACGTGGGGGCCTATCTGACGCTGGATAATATGGTTTATATGGTGGATGCCATGTGTGAATCCGCCATTCGAAACGAAGTTCCCTTCTGCGAACTGGACGCACATGCCGGAGACGGGGACTTTGGGATGAGCATTGCCAAGGGCTTCCGACAGCTGAAGCGGGAGTGGAACGAAGTTGCTGTGCAGGACGGTGAGGACATCTCGGACTTCCTGAATCGCTGTTCCCTGATCATTATGGAACACTGTGGAGGCGCTTCCGGCCCAATTTGGGGCTCTGCGTTTCGTGCGGCCGCCAAAAGTGTCCGGGGAAAGAAGACGCTCCGTGTGTCCGACTTTGCCCAGATGATGCAGGCCGCGGTACAGGGTATCCAGTCCACGGGCGAACGGTCGTTCGGACGGGGAGCTGTTGTAGGCGATAAAACGCTGATTGATGCCCTGGTACCCTGCGCCGATGCCTGGTCTGCGTGTGCTCAAAAGGGTGAAACCTTGGAACACGCGTTTCGTGCGGGAGCGGAAGCCGCTATGGCAGGAGCTAAGAGCACGGAGAAGATTACGGCCAGGATGGGCCGTGCCGGAACCGTCGGTGACCGCAGCATCGGGTATGCCGATGCCGGAGCATACGGCTTGGCGGTCATTTTTTACGATGTCGCCACACGCCTGAAATTTAAATAAAAATTGTAGTAAAACCCACCGAAATTAGCCGTTAAGAACCAAAAGCAACAGCAAAGCCCCTCGTCCTTGCACTTAGCGGACGAAGGGCTTTGCTGTTGCCGTTCATCCATGAATGGATACTCCGGCGTACATCCCCATCTTTCCTTTGCAGGCGGTTTTGAACGCAAGGCGCTTCCCTGAGTCACGATCCAACCGCCCGTGCAACGCAAATGCTCCAGCCAGCCCTCTGAGCAGAAGTTGCTCAGAGGGCTGTTTTCCATGATTCTACGACTCGGCTTGAGAGGAAAAACCAAAAACGATACCGAATACGCTTTTTCTATTATCTGGATAAAACCGATCATCTGCGGGGTAACCCACTTGCTTTTTATGATAGAGGCCCTGACTCCAAACTTGCATGCTGCAATCCGAGACAAGAATCCGTGTCAGCGGTCCCTGGGCAATATCGTCATGGCCAACTAGATTCCCATCTGCCCCGCGCCGCAAGCTCCGGTGCAGGGTGTGCTGACAATCCTGTATGATCGAACTGAGATGCTGTATACGTCTGATGCACTGTTTAGCGCCCGTAGCATGATTGATGTGCTGCGCACCTATAACCATTCAGGCGAACAGCGCTATTATGAAGACAATGGCTTGCTTGTACCAGAGACGAGTTACGACAATAATCACCGGTTATGCCGCTGCAAGCGCAAGCTGCTTTAAAGCGTGTTACCGGCAGAGCCTATG
>JBFWME010000019.1:17100-39544 GCA_050251755.1 Lawsonibacter sp.
TTCAGGCGAACAGCGCTATTATGAAGACAATGGCTTGCTTGTACCAGAGACGAGTTACGACAATAATCACCGGTTATGCCGCTGCAAGCGCAAGCTGCTTTAAAGCGTGTTACCGGCAGAGCCTATGGACCTGTAAAAATTTTTATCAACTGCTTATCCTCTTTCGGTGCCGCAATGTTGCATTACTGGTAAAAGGCTTATTTCATAGTAAAACCCACCCAAATTGGCCGTTGAAAAAAATAGATGTAATAAACAGTAAACCCTCCGTCCCACACTTAGTAGACGGAGGGTTTACTGTCCCGGCTTGGAGACGTTGATGTATATTGTAAAGATCGCTGCTTTCTTCCATTCCAAAGTGCCCCCACATTTCTTAACCGATTAATCGCAAAGTGCTTTTGCCGCATCCTTTTCATCATGATGAAACCGCCTCGCTCATAGAATGAAAGGAACGACTTGTAGAGGAGGCTGGACAATGAAACAAGCACCCCGAGCTGTACAGGACGGAGAGGCCTTTGCCTATCGCATTGTCCGAAAATATGAGGGAAAGACTTCTGCGGAAATGCTAGTGCGGAACCTGATCCGGACCCACGCTGGCTGAATCGGACAACGGATGCATTCTACTGAAAGGAGGGATGGTCCATGAAGGGGGTTCCGGACAAGATCTGGCAGACTGCGCTATATTGCCGCCTGTCTCGAGAAGACGGCGACAGACCGGAGAGTGACAGTATCGGCAACCAGCGCAAGCTGCTGGCGGAGTATGTGGAAGTACACCCGGAATTGAACATCTACGACTATTACGCCGATGACGGCTATACCGGCACCAACTTTGACCGTCCCGACTTTCAGCGGATGCTGCGAGACATCGAATCTGGCAGCGTCAATTGCGTACTGGTAAAGGACCTGTCCCGTTTTGGCCGTAACTACATTGACGCTGGTCGCTATCTGGAGCGCTGGCTGCCTGAGCACGGAGCACGGTTTGTGGCGGTCACGGACAACATCGACAGCAATCGCGGTGCATACGACATGATGATGCCGCTAAAAAACCTGTTCAACGCCCAGTATGCCAAGGACATTTCCCAGAAGGTAAAAAGCTCCTTCAGAGCCAAACAAAAGCGCGGCGAATTTATTGGCGCTTTCGCCAGCTACGGCTACTTGAAGGATTCCGAAAACCGGAACCATCTGGTGGTCGACCCCGTGGCCTCCAAGGTTGTACAGCGGATATTTTCTCTGTTTGAGAGTGGAACGGGTAAGATTCGGATCGCCAAGCTACTCAATGAGGAGGGCGTTCCCTGCCCCAGCGAGTACAAACGACTAATGGGTGAGCGGTACCGCAACTGTAACAAGCTGGAGGGCACTACCTACTGGACCTACGCCACGATCCATCGTATTTTAAACAGCGAACTGTACATCGGCAACATGGAACAGGGCCGCAATGAACGAACACAACTCCACGGTGCCGCCAAGCAAAAGGACAAGTCGGATTGGGTGGTGGTGGCGGACACCCACGAACCGATCATTTCCAGGAATCAGTGGGAGCGGGTGCGGACACTGCTGAAAAAGCGTGGACGCACCCCGGACTTTCAATCTAACGTCAGCCCCTTCGCTGGCTATCTCAAGTGCGGCGACTGCGGCCGGGCCATGTCCAAGACCACCTGGAGCGGGAAGATCTTCTATACCTGTGGCTCCTACAAGCGCTATGGAGCGGATGTTTGCTCCAAACACTACATCACCCAGGATATTTTGGAGGACATTGTCCTTTCGGACCTGAACCATATTATGGCCGGCGTAAAGAATCTTCAGGAACTGGCGGAGCAGGGGGTACAGGAGACGAAGCGGATAGAATGCACCCATGGCGAAGAAGAACGGCTGAACGGCGCACTGTCCCGAGTGCGGCGCATGAAGCAGGGAATTTACGAGGACTACAAAGAGTCCATCCTGACCAAGGATGAGTACCTGCGCTACCGCAAGGACTACAATGAGCAGGAGAACACCTTGTTGAAGCAGCTGGCTCAGTTGGAGATGCACGCCAGCCGCAAGAACCTGCCAGAGCAGGCCTGGGTAGCGGATTTGGTAAGACTTGGCCGCCTGACGTCCTTAGATCGCCCCACCATTGCCGAAACCTTAAAGGAAATTCGTATTTTTGAAGATGGAACCATTGAAATCACGTATCTGTTTTCCGATGAACTTCGGGCTTTGCTGGAAGGCAGTGAGGAATAACGTCAATCGCAAAGGAGGACAAGCAATCATGTAAGAAAAAGGGACTGCGCAAGATCGGTGATCCCTGCCTTGTCGCCGCGGAATGAGAACCGTTGTTGTGACAGATATCTTGTACCAAACCGCCTACCACGGACATAAGGCGAGGGGAGTCGAACCCGACCCGCCTCAGCCTTGTTAAATTCATGCCTGACTTTGTTGTCGTCCTCGGTATACGCCTGTATGCCTTCGTCCTCCGCCGCGTCAGACGCGAATTTCCCTGCGGCTGAGGTCGAAGAGTTTTTTGCCGCATTGAGTGTTCCCGCCAAGGAGGATAACGAAGTCGGGGGCGCGCAAGGAGAACAAAAAACCGGGTTGGGTTCAACTCTCCTCGCCTTAGCCCATCTTTCCTTCGCAGGCGGTTTTGCAGGCTGACTTTTGGAAAGTTTTGTGTGTTTTCTGGATAGTTTGTAATTTTTAGCGGGATTTGTTATAATGCGTGTTGAGAAAAAATGGCGGAACTTCTGCAGAGGAGTGGGGTTCACAATGGGTTTGAGAAAAAAGAATGCGCTGGAACGTAAGTTGTACCGAGTGTTTTTGCTGCTGGCGACCATGGTGACCTTGTTCTCTCTGGGTGGGACCTTATATTTTGACATGGCCCGCCAGCGTAACGAAATGGACACGGTCATAAGCGGGACGGCGGCGTATATTTCGCAGCTGCCGGGAGTGGTCTCCATGCTGGAAAATGGCTATCCATCCAACCAGGTGAAGCGATCTTTGGATTCGCTGTGTGATACCATTCCAAATATTAGTGTGGCCGTAATTTGCAATAAGGATGGGTTGCGCTTTTATCATACGGACCGACAAAAAACGGGAGAATCCTATGTGGATGGAGAAGAGGTCCCAATCCTACAGGGCAGTGATCCCTACATTACCATCGGATATGGCACGATGGGTTCCCAGCGTCGGGCGTTCCACGCTATCTATGGCGCAGACGGTCAGATCATCGGATTTGTGATGGTCTCCGTCTTTACAGGGGTGATTTCCTCCCAACTGCAGAGCATCGTCGTTGTGCATCTATTCATTCTGCTGATTATGCTGCTGGTTAGCTTTTTCCTGAGTCACGCAAGTCTTCGCTATCTGCGGAGCACACTGATGGGACTGCAGCCGGAAGAGCTGCTGCGGCGGTACCTGCGGCAGGACGTGGTTCTTAGTGCGGTGGCAGAGGGGTTGGTGGCGTCAGGGCCAGAGGGGGAGGTCCTGTTTGTCAATTCGGTGGCACGCAGCCTTTTGGGTGACGATCAGATTTTAGAAGGCAGACCTGTGCGGGAAGTGCTTCCTGACACCCGGTATGAGGTGGTACTTCAGACGGGGCAGAGTGAAGAACATCGTTCCTGGATTATCTGCGGCCACTCCGTACTGGCCAGCGAGATTCCCATCCGCCCCACGCCCCAAGCTCCGGTGCAGGGTGTACTGACAATCCTGTATGATCGGACTGAGATGCTGCATATGTCCGACGCGCTGTTTGGCGCCCGCAGCATGATTGATGCGCTGCGCACCTATAACCACGAATTTTCCAACAAGCTGCATGTGATCCTGGGTTACCTGGAGACCGGAAAAATCCAGCAGGCAATCCGGTTCATTGTCAACAGCAATCTAATTTCCGGACAGGTAATCTGTCAGACGGCCGACCAGATTCGGGTTTCCGAACTGTGCGCGCTGGTGATCGGAAAAATGCTGCATGCGGCAGAACGGGGAATTGAACTGAAGTTGGCAGGAGACAGCTGTTGCATTGAACAGGACTTGCTGCTTCCGGTGGATGAGATGGTGACGATAATCGGAAACCTGCTGGAAAACGCCATTGAAGAACTCGGCGCACAGCAAAGTGAGGTTCGGGAGATTAAATTTGGCCTTTATTGCAGGCCGGATTGCAATCTGGTTATTTGTGAAGACACCGGCCGTGGAATTCGCCCAGAGCTGATGGAACAAATATTTGAAAAGGGTTTTTCCACCAAGGGAGAATACCGGGGGACGGGGCTGCATGTGGTGCAAAACCTGGTGCGCCGGTACCGTGGCAAGATGGAACTTGAAACAGAACCGGGAGAGGGCACTGCTTTTACCATTACCTTTACGAAAGAGGAGGTATCTCAATGCATCGAGTGATCATTATTGAGGACGATCCGATGGTGGCTGCGATTAACCGTAAATATGTGGATGACACCTTCGGCTTCTCAGTGGAGGCGGTGTTTCAAAATGGTGAGGAGGCACTGGAGTATCTGCATAGCCATGATGTCCCCCTGCTGATTCTGGATTACTATATGCCCATTCTAAATGGAATGGAATTTATTGACCGTCTGCATGGAATGGGAAAGGCACCGGCAATTATTATGGTGACTTCATCCAGCGATGCACAGACGGTTTGTCAGATGTTTTCGCGTGGGATTCTGGACTATCTGGTGAAACCATTTGAATATGATCGGTTTCGCATGGCACTGGAGCGCTTTCCTCAGACCCTTGGACGCTGGAACGAATCCAGCGGCGCGCTGCAACAGGAGGAAATTGACCGCGTGTTTTCCGGTGGTACGCTGTCTTCCCAAAACGCACCGTCTCCTGGCCCTCCGCAGATCTTGGCCAAAGGACTCAATGAAAGTACCATGGATATGATCCGTTGCTTTTTGCGCCAGAACAAGCAGACCCCGCTGAGCAGCGAGGAGATCGCCGAGCAGGTGCATCTGTCCCGGATTACAGTTCGCCGCTATATGAATTATATGGTGGAGACACATGAAATTCTCAGTAATATTGATTATCATACCGGAGGAAGACCCTCCATCAAATATCAATATCGGTAAAGTGCACAATAAATCGAGCAATAATATATTTAATTAGAACAAAAGATTAGATACTTTAGTTACAAAACATCTACCATACTTACTAAAATTGAAATTCAGAAACGGAGTCTTTATACTGAATTCTGGTTTTAGGAGGGGCGGTGTCCGCCCAGCACAAAAAGAAAGGTAGATGAAGTAATGGAACATTTCCTGAGCTATTTTGGAGAGTACACAGCTGCGGGCAACGGGGCGATCGCTGCATTTAAATTTGAGTACCTGACTACGTTAGGGCTTGCGGCAATTGTAATTTTCCTGGGCCGCGCCATGGTGGGGCATTCCAAACTGCTGAAAAAGTATGCAATTCCTGCGCCTGTGGTGTCCGGTATCCTGTTCTCTCTGTTTATTTCTCTAATCAAAATGTCGGGTGCAATTGCCTTTTCGTTTGACACTACGACGATGAAGGACCTGTGCCAGAACCTGTTCTTCCTGTGCGTGGGCTTTGGGTTCAGCTGGAAGATGATCCGGCGCGCAGGCGGAAAGCTCTGCATTATGATCGCCATCGCGGCCTGTGTGCTGATTACGCTACAGAATGTGGTAGGCGTTTTGGTCGGCAATCTGGTAGGCCTCCATCCCCTGCTGGCCTTGCAGTGCTCGTCCTCTGCCATGTCCGGCGGCGTCGGCACTGCCTCTGCGTTTGGTAAAATTTTTGAGGGAATGGGCGCATCGGATGCCACGACCATTGGTGTGGCGGCCGGAACCATGGGCAATATTATGGGTTCCCTGATTGGTGGACCCGTAGCGGCGTTTCTGATTAAGCGCCACGGCCTTGAGTCGAACCCCAACGATAAGCCGGAAGCATCTGCCAGCGGTAAGATCATCGAGTTGAATAACAGCCGTATGATTTCCATGTTTTCCATGTGTCTGTTGCTGGCGGCTCTGGGCATGCCCATTTACTTCTTGCTGGACAGTATCCCCATGATTTCAATGCCGAAGTTTATCGGCTGTCTGTTTGCCGGTGCAATTGCCCGCAACGTGATGGAAGCATTCCACATTAAGTTCTATGTCCCGGAAGTGGATGCTATCGAGCATATGTTTCTGGAATTGTATCTGGCGCTGGTGCTGATGAGCATCGACATTACCAAGCTGGCTCCCGTGGCTGGCCAGATGGGCGTTATCCTGCTGGCACAGGCAATTCTCATCACCCTGTTCGGCATCTTTGTCTCCTTCAAAATGTTTGGCGGTGACTATGGTGCTGCGGTCATGACCGCCGGTAATTGTGGCTGGGGCTGCGGTTCCGGACCCAACGCGGTGGCCAATGAAAAGGCTGTTATGGACCAATACGGCTGGCACAACGTTGCTTGGGTTCTCTACCCCTCCTTCGCGGTTGTGATCGACGATATTTACAATCCGATCTTCCTCTCTTTGGCAGCCAGTTTCCTGGTGCACTGATCGGCTGATTCTAGAAAGATGTTCAAAAAGCGGGGCTCCGAAAGGAGCCCCGCTTTTAAAATGTTGGAAAAAAGAAAATTTACGTGTTATAATGCACATGTTATACAAAGATGAAAAAGTATATTTGCCGGACAATTTTCTTTTGATCGGCAAGGAGGAATCAACACGAGAATGAACAGGGGGGATTGCCCGTGCAAAAAAACAGCCGGTGGAAGGTTGCTGGGGTCCTTTTTTTCGTTTTGCTATCCGTCGGTGTGGGCAGCCTAGCCTTGAACAGATTTTTTCGCCAGCCCGCAGATGAGACGGAGAAGATTCAGGTCCTGACCATTGGAACCGCGGACAGCGGCGGAACGATGTATCCTGTGGGCCGGGCGATTGCTGAAGCGCTGAATCAGTATGTACCGACGTTGAAAATCAACATCGGGGCATCCGGCGGATCCCTTGCAAATGTGGAGGCGCTGCGAAACGGGCAGATTGATCTGGGGCTGGTCAGCGGTGACGTGGCATATTGTGCGTATCACGGAACAGAGGAATTTGCTGGAAAGCCCATGCCCGGTCTGCGGGCAATTGCCGCAGTCTATCTGAGTGAATCCAACTGGCTGGCTAAGGATTCGCTCAGTGGGGTTACCTTCGTGCATGACCTGCTGGGCAAGCGGGTGGCGGTTGGGCCGGAGAGTTCCACCACCGAGCTCTCTGCCCGAACGGCGCTGCGGGTCGTGGGGATTGATTCGAGCAATACCATACTGATGAATTATGGCTTGGGATCCGGCTGTACGGCATTGGAAGGCGGAGAACTGGATGCAGTTCATGGTATGGCGGGGATTCCTATTTCGGCGATGCAGGAACTTGCGGATACGGGGCCATATCGTTTGTTGTTCTACACAGATGAAGAGCTGGACGAAATTCTGGCGGAGAACGATCAGTATGTCCAGGTGACCATTCCGGCCCAGACATATGCCGGCCAAACGGAGGATGTAGCTTCCTTTGGCGTCAAGTGCCTGTTGTGTGTCAGTGACGATATGGACGAAGAACTGGTTTATACCATTACAAAAACCCTGCATCAGTCGATTCCGGAACTGGAAGAACGGCATTCTGCGGTGGCGGAGATGGCTCAGGGTGGCTTCGCCTGTAGTAATTTACCGATTTTGCTTCATTTGGGCGCACAGCGCTATTATGAAGACATTGGCATGCTTACGCCGGAGAACGAGTCATGACCATAATCACCGGTCGTGCCTGCCGCAAGCGCAAGCCCCTTGAAAGCATATAACCGGCAGAGCCTATGGGCCTGTAAAAAATTCATCCACTGCTCATCCGCTTACAGTGCCGCAATTTCACATCACCCCAGGCGGCATCAAAGCTGATGGACACAATTTTTTGATCCCGCTGCACACAGTAGATTGGAAGCTGACGTGTGGAAGCGGAAGCGCCTACGGCCGCCGGATAGTTTACAAAGAAGAACATGACTGCTGCCACGCAGAGACAGCTCACCGCAGTCCACCATTTTTTTCGAACCAAAAAGATTTGAATTGCATGCTTTTTCCGGGCCATCGTACCATCTCCTATAAATAAATAGAGTTATTTATTTATATGAGAGGGAGGGGAAGAAGATTCGAACTCAAATTAAAAGGATACGCCGGCGCCCGCTTTATCGGGCACCGGCGCCAATTTTCTGAAAGTTGATCCCAAATTGGACGTGCTATTTTTTTCGGGAGATCGCCAGTTTGGCCTTTTCCGCCATGCACTCGGGAGTCAGACCATAGGCCTGCAGCACCTGTTCCGCCTTCCCGCTGCGTCCAAACTGATCTTCCACCCCGTGGCGGATGACAGGGACGGGACAGACCTCGCTTAAATACTCCGCCACAGCGGCGCCGAGGCCGCCGATGATGTTGTGCTCCTCAGACGTGACAATCGCCCCGGTCTCCTGAGCTGCAGCCAGAAGGAGCTCGTGATCCAGAGGCTTAATAGTGTGGAAATCCAGCACCCGGGCGGAGATTCCGCCGTTCTCCAGAAGGGCGGCTGCCTTCAGAGCCATCTGGACCATCATGCCGGTGGCAACAAGCGTGACGTCGCTGCCCGGACGCAGCACAATGCCTTTTTCGAGCTGGAAGTGGTAGCCTTCTATGGAAGAAGTAACGGTTTCCACCGCAAGACGGCCAAGACGCATATAGGCGGGGCCGCGGTAGTTGAGCAACGCCTCGGTGGCCAGGGTCATTTCATAGGCGTCACAGGGGCACAGAACCGTCATACCGGGAATGGCACGCATGATGGCAAAATCCTCGATGCACTGGTGGGTGGCGCCGTCCTCGCCCACTGAAAGACCGCCGTGAGAACCCACGACTTTCACGTTCAAGCCGGGATACGCGATGGAATTGCGCACCTGTTCCCAGGAGCGCCCCGTAGCAAACATGGCGAACGTATTGGTAAAGGGCTGGAAGCCGCAGGTTGACAGGCCGGCGGCCACGCCCTGCATATTGGCCTCTGAAATGCCCATGTCAAAAAAGCGATGGGGGTAAGCGGCTTTAAATCCCTTGGTCATGGTGGCTCCGGACAGATCCGCCTCTAAGACAATCAATTCGGGATAGCGCTCGGCCAATGCGACCAGAGCATCGCCATACGCGTTTCGGGTGGCTTTCTTCTCTGTCATCTTACATTTCCTCCAACTGGTTGATTCGCGCCTGGAGCTCGGCAACGGCCTGCTGGAACTGGGCGTCGTTGGGGGCCTTCCCGTGCCAGCCCGGATCGTTCTCCATAAAGGATACTCCCTTGCCCTTCACGGTTTTGGCCAAAATCGCGGTGGGGCGGCCGCCAGTGGAAGCGGCCTCGTCAAAGGCGGCTTTGATTTGGGAGAAGTCATGGCCGTGAATGGAAACCACGTGGAAGCCGAAGGAGGAGAGCTTTTGGTCCAGTGGCTCCAGAGGCATCACCTCGCTGGTTTTGCCGTCGATCTGAAGTCCGTTGACATCAACAATGACGCACAGGTTGTCAAGCTGGTACTTAGAGGCCGACAGGAAAGCCTCCCACACCTGCCCTTCGTCCAGTTCTCCGTCGCCAAGGAGTGCGTAGACCCGGTAGCTCTGTTCCTTCAGCTTGCCGGCCAGGGCCATGCCAACGGCAGCCGAGATTCCCTGACCGAGAGAGCCGGTGGACATGTCCACGCCGTGGACGTAATGCATCTCCGCATGACCGGACATGTGTCCATCAATCCGGCGGAACATCTTTAATTCCTCAACGGGAAAAAATCCGCGCAGGGCCAAAACAGGGTAAAGGGCCGGGGTGCAGTGGCCCTTGGACAGGACGAACCGATCCCGATTGGGATCTTCGGCGGCTTCAGGGGAGACGTTCATCGCATCAAAATAGAGGGTAGTGACCAAGTCGAGGCAGGACAGAGAACCGCCTGGGTGACCGGAGGCGGCATCATGGACCATGGTTAATCCCAGAATCCTGGCCTCGTTGGCCTTAATGGCAAGCTGCTTGTTTGAACATGGCTGCATATCAGGTTCACCTTTCATTTGTTTTTCGTTTGGGAACGTATGGATACAAAGACAAGAGTGCTGCAGAATCTTGACCGGAAGACAGGAAACAGAGCCGCGGCGCAGTCGAAAATCCGACCGAAGCGTGATCGGAACCGACCTGCGAAACACAGATCAGCATTTCTTGATTGAGTTAGAACGATAACTGACGTGAACCAGTATAGCAGATTTTTTGATCTGAAACAAGGAGAAAAAGAGGGATTCTCTCCTTGCGTTTTTGCTGCAAATACTGAAATGGAGCGTAAGACCAGGGAAAAAGAAGCGTACGCTGCCGGCGGATCGAAACAGCAGGCAGTCTCTTTCGCCGTCGGACGAAGGGACTGCCTTTGCTTGAAAAAAGGTTACCGGGTGGGGACATGCCAAATGTCCCTGGCGTAATCGGAGATGGAGCGGTCGGCAGCGAAGATTCCTGACCGGGCAATATTGATGAGGGACATCTGGTTCCAGCGCTGACGATCGGCATATGCGCCCAGAGCCCTCTTATGGGCGGCACAATAGCTGTCAAAGTCGGCCAGCAGCATATATTCGTCGGCCATACTGCCGCCGGCGCCGAAGAGCAAACGGTTTGTCAGATCGGAGTAGGACACATGGTCGTCAAAGCCAGCGGAAATCCGGTCGATCACCCGCTTTAGGACCGAGTTTTGCTGGTAGTAGTCGAAAGAGCAGTAGCCCTGGCGTTTTCGTTCGGCCACCTGATCTGAGGTAAGGCCGAAGAGGAAAATATTGTCGTCTCCCAGCTGCTGATGCATCTCCACGTTGGCGCCGTCCAGGGTGCCGATGGTCAAAGCGCCGTTCATCATAAATTTCATATTGCCGGTGCCGCTGGCTTCTTTTCCGGCGGTGGAGATCTGCTCGGACAACTCGGAGGCAGGCATCAGCTTTTCTGCCAGAGAGACCCGATAATTTTCCAGGAACACCACCTGAAGCTTATCCTTGCAGACCGGGTCTTTGGCGGTCTGGGCGGCCAGGGAATTGATCAGCTGAATGATCTCCTTAGCCACGTGGTAGCCGGGCGCGGCCTTGGCACCGAAGAGGAAGGTCTGAGGGGTGAAGTCCATGTTTGGCGTATCCAGGAGCTGGTGATACAGGGAAACGATATGAAGCACGTTGAGCAGCTGACGCTTATATTCGTGGAGACGCTTGACCTGGACGTCGAAGATGGCGTCGGTGTTCAGCACCACACCGGACTCCCGCGCCACCCAGCTGGCAAAACGGCGTTTGTTCTCCGCTTTGATGGTCTCCAACTGTGCAAGGACCGACCCGTCATCCTTGTAGGCTTCCAGACCCTTGATGGACTCGGGGTGGAGGAGATACTGGTCGCCGCCAGTATGCTCTTGAATTAAAGCGTCCAGCTTGGGGTTTACCTGAGACAGCCAGCGGCGGTGGTCTACGCCGTTGGTTACGTTTTTGAATTTGTCCGGCTGGGCCAGATAGGCGTCGTGGAAGACCTCACGCTTCAAAATTTCGGAGTGGAGGGCGGACACGCCGTTGATGGCCTGACAGGCGCACACACACAGGTTGGCCATGCGCACCTCGCCGCCCCAAATGACCGCCATTTGCGCGATTTTGCCCGTGTCGCTGCCGTAGCGGTGCTCTAATTCCCGCTGATAGCGGCCGGCGATTTCCTTGAGGATCTGCCAGATCCGAGGAAGCAGGGTCTCGATCAAGGTCTGGGGCCAGCGTTCCAGAGCCTCGGCCAAAACCGTATGATTGGTGTAGCAGACGGTGTGCGTGACAAGATACCACGCATCCTCCCAGGAATAGCCCTCTACATCCAGAAGGATGCGCATCAGTTCGGGGATGACCAGAGTGGGGTGGGTGTCGTTGATCTGGATGACATGCTTCTTGTGAAAATTGCGCAGGGTGCCGTACTGGGCCCGGTGCTGACGAACAATGGATTGTACCGTGGCCGAGACGAAGAAATACTGCTGCTTCAGGCGCAGAGACTTTCCCTCGTAGTGATTGTCATCGGGATAAAGGACCTTGGCAATGACCTCGGCCATCGCCTGCTGCTCCACCGCCTTGAGATACTCCCCTCGGGAGTACAAAGACATATCTACGGGGACCGGACTCTTGGCGTCCCAAAGACGCAGCGTGTTGGTGTGACGGGTTTTGTAGCCGGCAATTTCCATGTCCCGGGGGATGGCCAGAACGGTGGTGTAACCGATATGCTCCGGGTGGTTGTGGCCCTCGCTGTCCCAGCGGTCCTCTACTCTGCCGCCAAAACGGACCTGCTCGGTCTCATCCAGCTTTGGAATCAGCCAGGCGTCGCCCAGCCCCAGCCAGTTGTCCGCCAGCTCCACCTGCTTGCCGTCGATAATTTTCTGCTTAAAGATACCCAGCTCATAGCAGATGGAATAGCCGGTGGCGGGAATTCTCAATGTGGTCATGGAGTCCAGATAGCAGGCGGCCAGACGACCCAGTCCCCCGTTGCCCAGACCGGCATCCGGTTCCGATTCGAACAGGTCGGAGGCGGAAAAGCCAAGCCCTTCCAGCACCTCCTTCAAGGTGTCCAGCAGGCCCAGATTATAGGCGTTCTTCTCCAAAGAGCGGCCCATCAGAAACTCCAGAGACAGGTAGTGAACCTGGCGCTGCTGGCGCTCCCACACCCGATTGTCCGTTTCCATCTGACGGCGGGACATAATGTCCCGGAGCACCAGGGCGCAGGCCTTAAACATGTGGGCGGGAGTGGTATCATCCACGGTGCGGCCGAAGTTGCGCTGGAGTTTTTCGATGATCATTTCCGTCAGCTGGGATTTGGTATATTCCGCCATAGCAGTGCCTCCTGTACGGGTTCAAATAACGTTTGTGGAAACGTTTTCTTTTTATAGATGTTAATTGTATCAGATTTCTGAAAAAGCGTCAATTCAAGAAAGGTATGGAAACCGGAGGCTCCCTCAAATCTTTGAACGCTTTTACCGAACATGTCGGATAAATCTGAAAATCCAGTCATGGAGGAAAAGGTCCCCCGCCGAAGGGTTCGGAGGGAGGGATCATTTGGAAAGGCTGACCCGGGGGGCGTTTCGGAGCGCAACTGCCCCGCAGGGGCGGCACTTAGCGCGGAGATAAACCGTCAGGGTTCCCTTTCCTGTCTAATCAATACAAATCTCATAATTTTTTAAAGAGTTATGAGATTTGTTGCAGCCTATCGAAAAAGTCCTTTGGACTTTTCGATAGGCTGAGGTCCCCGCCTCCGGCGGGGACCCGGAAAAAACGAAGGGAATCAGTCCAGAATGCGCTGATAGATGTCCAGATACTGCTTGGCAGAGTTTTTCCAGGAGAAATCGGCGGTCATGCCGGCTCGCTGAAGGCCGCGCCAAGCTTTTTTGCTGGAGTAATACAGGTCTACCGCTTCCCGCAAAACCCAAATCATATCCCCCGCGCTGATGTTGGCAAAGGTGAAGCCGCGGCCCTCTCCGGTGAACTGGTTGTACGGGATCACGGTGTCTTTCAGACCTCCGGTTTCCCGTACCACAGGGACGGTGCCAAAGCGCATGGCGATCATCTGGCTGAGGCCGCACGGTTCGGAAATCGAGGGCATGAGGAACAGGTCGGCACCGGCGTAAATCATGGTGGACAGGGGGGCGGAGTAGGTCAGGTGGGCGGCAAAGCGGCCGGGGTATTGGCTTTGCGCATGGCGGAAGGCCTCCTCATACTGCCAGTCGCCGGTACCCAGCACTACCATCTGAACCGCCATACCCATAATCTCGTGAAGGGCATCGGCGACCAAAGAAAAGCCCTTGTGGCCTACCAGACGGGAGATGCAGGCAATGATGGGGATATCCGGGTTCTCCTGGAGCCCAACTGCCTTCTGGAGCGCCAGCTTACATTCGTTTTTCCCCTTGACCAGTGCTCTGGCGGTGTAGTTGGCGGCCAGGCCGGAGTGGGTGGCCGGGTCGTACAGCTGGGTGTCAATGCCGTTGAGAATTCCCTCAATTTTACCGCTTTGCTGGTTGATAATTCCGTCCAGTCCGCGGGCATAGAAGGGAGTGCGCAGCTCCTGTGCATAGGTGGGGGAGACAGTGGTGACAAAGTCAGCCGACAGAATAGCGCCCTTCATCAGGTTTACATCCCCAAAATAGGCCAGCATCCCTTCGTTGAGGTAGCTGCGGTCCAAGCCGATCACGTCCTGGAGGACCTGGTCGCCGTAACGGCCCTGATATTCAATGTTGTGGATGGTGAAGACGGTTTTTGCCCCGCTCAGCTGGGGGATCCGGAACTTCTCTTCCAGCAGGTAAACAGGAACAAGGGCGGTCTGCCAGTCGTTGCAGTGAATGATATCAGGGGCCCAATCCAACTGCCCTGGAGTTTCAAGGACGGCCCGGGAGAAGTAGGCGAACCGCTCACAGTCGTCGAAGTGGCCGTAAATCTGCCAGCGTTTAAAGTAATACTCGTTGTCTACAAACCAGTAAGTAACGTCGTCTTGTTCCAGTTCAAAGATGCCGCAATAGACCTGGCGCCAGGACAAGGTGACGTTAAAGTGTTTCAGCGGAGTCATCAAATTGCGCCAGTCTTCCCCGATCCCCTCGTACAGGGGAAGGATGACCTTGACCTCGTGTCCTTCCTTGGCCAACGCCTGTGGAAGAGAGCCGGCTACGTCGGCCAAACCGCCGGTTTTGATAAAAGGAGCGACTTCGGACGCGGCAAACAGAATTTTCATAGCAATCCCCTTTCGTTCACGTAACGTGTGGATATGGTACAGGTATAAAAGCAACTCCACCGCGGGAGAAGCGGGAGGCCCGCTCCGGCTCCCCGTGCGATGGAGTCGTAATGAAATATTATACCACGGACCCCTTCGCAATGGCAAGCGGGTAGGTGTTGTGGCCCATCAGCATGCGGTGTTCATTCACGGTGACGTTCTTGTCCGTAATGACATAGGACAAAGAGGCGCCTGCCTTGACTACGGTGCCCTGCATCAGCACGCTATTGGATACCGTAGCTCCCTTCTCGATGATGACGCCGCGGGAAAGGATCGAATGTTCTACGGTTCCTTCGATATAGCAGCCGTCGGCCACCAGAGAACAGCTGCTTTGCGCGTCAGGGCCATAGTAAGTGGATGGATTGGACTGATCCTTGGTGCGGATGGGCCGGGAGGGATTAAACAAATCGGCCCGGACAGCGGGATCCACCAGATCCATGGAGCGCTGGTAGTAATCGCCTACCGACTGGAATCGGCCGATGTAGCCCCGGTGGATATAGGGAGCCAGCTTAAGCGATTTCAGTCTGGGCTGGAGCACGCCCCGACTAAAGTTAGAGATGTCATGGGCGGCACAGTAATCCACCATATCCATCAGCAGCTGCTTGGACATGACGTAGAGTTCCAGCGATTCCAGCGCCTTATCGGCGGCAGTGGGATGAATGGACAGGTCGGTCACCCGTCCCTCTGCGCTGATCTCCACATACTCGGAAAACCGGGGGGCCCCCCGCAGCGTGGGGGTACAGACCAAGGTAATGTCGGCACCGGAGTCCAGATGCTGCTGGAACACGTCCGCAATGGGAAGGTTGACGGCCACGTCGCCCCAGCCCAGGATGACATAGTCCTGGCGGATCTTGGCCAGATAGTCGGAAACTCCGGCTAACGCGTCCATATCGCCCCGGTAGTCCCCGACCCGTTCGGCGTAGCTGAACGGGGGGAGAATGCGCAGACCGCCATGTTTGCGGCTCAGATCCCAGTCCTTACCGGAGCCCAGGTGGTCAAGCAGGGACTGATAGCTCTGATGGACGATGATGCCCACGTCACGGATGCCGGCATTGACATAGTTGGACAGCATAAAGTCGATCAGACGGTACCGTCCGCCAAAGGGAAGCGAGCAGGTGTTGCGGGGCCGGGTCAGCTCGCCCAAATTGGAGTCGGACCGGTAGGCAAACAGGATGCCGTGAAGATCGTTCATACCCGCTCACCTCCGTTCACGTCTTCCCGAATCATGGCGCTGGGGGCGACTACGGCCTGCTCACCCACGACGACCCCACCGGCCACCACGGCGATGCCCCAGTCGGGACTCTCGGTGGGGGCGGAGCCCACCACGGCCTCCCGTTCAATCACGGCGTTTTCGGCCACGATGGCGTAGGAGACTTGAGCGCCCGCCTTGACCGCTGCGCCGGGCATCAGGATGGAATACTGGACTCTGGCACCCTCTTCCACCGTAACCGAGTGAAAGAGAACCGAATTTTCCACCGTGCCGTCCACCTTGCAGCCGCCGGTAACCAGGGAGTGGGAAATCTTTGCATTGGGACCGGTGATATGGGGGGGCTTGATGGGGGTGCGGGCATAGATGGGCCAGCTTGGGTCGTACAGGTCAATGCTGCTGCGGGGGGCCAGCATATCCATATTGGCGTCCCACAGGGAGTTGATGGTGCCCACGTCCTTCCAGTAGCCATGAAAACGGTATGCGGTCAGCGTTTCCCCGGCAGAGAGCATATTGGGGATGATATTTTTGCCGAAGTCGTTGGAGGAATTGGGGTTAGCCTCGTCGTCGATGAGGTACTGGCGCAGCTTGGACCAGGTGAACACATAGATGCCCATGGAGGCCAGATTGCTCTTTGGCTGTTTTGGTTTTTCCTCAAACTCGAAAATCCGGTCCTCTGCGTCCACATTCATGATGCCGAAACGAGAAGCCTCCTCCATGGTGACCTCCAGCACCGAGATCGTACAGGCGGCGCCCGTTTTTTTATGGAGATCGACCATGTCGGTATAGTCCATCTTATAGATATGGTCTCCGGATAAAATAACGACGTACTCAGGATCGTACAGGTCCAAAAACCCGATGTTCTGATAGATGGCGTTGGCGGTGCCCTTGTACCAGGTACCCTGGTCGCCCTCCCGCATATAGGGGGGCAGGATATGAACGCCGCCGTCAGACCGGTCTAAATCCCACGGCTGGCCATTGCCGAGGTAGCTGTTCAGCTCCAGCGGGCGGTACTGGGTCAGTACGCCTACGGTATCAATGCCGGAATTCACACAGTTGGAAAGGGGAAAATCAATGATACGGTATTTGCCGCCAAACGGAACGGCTGGCTTTGCCACGTGACTGGTCAGGGCGTAGAGGCGGCTGCCCTGTCCGCCGGCCAGCAACATGGCCACGACTTCTCTCTTCAATACTGTCACCTCTTGTCTGTTTCGGGGAAAACTGTATGGGAAACAGGCACATTGCCGGGGCAAGTCCTGCTTTTCCAGATGCCAAAGGCAACTCGGAGTTATACCGAGGCGTTTGTTCCGGGGTCAGACGCTTCCGGATTCGCCTGAGATGCGGATTGGTTTGCCTGAATTCGGTTCAGCACGGGGGTCTTTACCTTTTTGGTCTTGGCCGTTTCCGGCTTGGATTTTTTTGACTTGCGGACGGGACTTTTTCGTGTGCAGCGATAAATCATAGCCGACATGGGAGGCAGATCGATGACCAGAGACTGTGGCTGACTGTGGAAGGGAATCTCCTCCGTTTTCAGGGGAGCGGTGTCTCCCAGCCCCTGTCCGCCAAACTGCGGGTCGTCTGTGTTAAACACAGGAGCCCAGGTGCCGGCGAAGGGGGCGCCGACCCGGTAGCCCTGGCGATGAGTGGGGGAGAAGTTGCACACCACGATCAAAGGCCGGCCCCGCTTGTCCCAGCGCAGAAATGCCACTGTGTTGGCGGTGTTGTCGTCAGCGCACAGCCACTGAAACCCCTGCCAGGAGTTGTCCTGCTCCCAAAGGGCGGGCTGCTCCAGATAAAAAGCGTTCATCGCCTTGAAGAAGGCCTGTGTCTGACGGTGGGGCTCATACTGAAGCAAATGCCAGTCCAGAGAATATTCATAGTGCCACTCGTTCCACTGGGCCAGCTCCGCCCCCATAAATGTGAGCTTTTTTCCCGGGTGAGTCATCATGTATGTATAGAAAGCCCGGACACCAGCGAATTTCTGGGGGTTGTTTCCCGGCATCTTGCCGAAAAAAGAACCCTTCATATGGACGACCTCGTCGTGGGACAGAGGCAGGATATAGTTTTCCGAAAAGGCGTACATCAAAGAAAACGTAATGTCCCGGTGGTTAAACTGACGGAAGTATGGATCCAGCTTAATGTAATGACAGATATCATTCATCCAACCCATATTCCATTTGAAGTTGAAGCCAAGGCCGCCCTCGTCCACCGGATAGGTCACCTTGGGCCAGGAGGTAGATTCCTCGGCGATCATCAAAATATCGGGGTGGGCGGCAAAGACGGCGGTGTTCAGCTGTTGAAGAAATTCAACCGCTTCCAGATTTTCATGTCCGCCGTTGATGTTTGGCATCCACTCCCCGGCCTTCCGGCCGTAATCCAAATACAGCATGGAGGATACCGCATCCACCCGCAAACCGTCCATGTGGTACTCCTCCAACCAGAACATGGCGGAGGAGAGCAGGAAGGAGCGCACTTCCTTGCGCCCGTAGTCAAAGACGTTGGTGCCCCAGTCGGCGTGTTCCCCCTTCCGCGGGTCGGCGTACTCGTAGGTGGGGCCGCCGTCGAAGGAGTACAGTCCGAAGGCGTCCCGAGGAAAGTGGGCGGGAACCCAGTCCATGATCACGCCGATGCCGGCCTGGTGAAGCTGATCCACAAGATATTTCAGGTCATCCGGTGTTCCAAACCGGCTGGTAGCGGCAAAATAGCCGGTGCACTGGTAGCCCCAGGAGGCATCCAGCGGGTGCTCGGTCACCGGGAGCAGCTCCACATGGGTGAAGCCCATCTCCTTTATGTAAGGAACCAAGTAGGAGGCGGTGTCCCGATAGCTGAGAAATTCGCCGTTGCCGGTGCGGCGCCAGGAGCCCAAGTGGCACTCGTAAATATTCATAGGAGTGGTGTAGGGAACCTGCTTAGCCCGGTAGGTCATCCAGCTTTGATCTCCCCACTGGTAGCCCGGACTGTCCAGATCGTAAATTTTAGAGGAGACATTGGGCCGTGTGTCGGAATGAAAGCCGTAGGGATCGGCTTTGCCTACAAATTTGCCGTCAGGGGTGTGGATGGCATACTGGTAGGCGTCGTAGCGATGAAGTCCGGGGACAAACACCTCCCAAACGCCGCCTTCCACTTTTTCCATAGGGGTGGCCTGGAGATCCCAGTGGTTAAAATCACCGATGAGCGTGACCATCGGGGCATTTGGAGCCCACACGCGAAAGAGGTATCCCTCGGTTCCGTCTTCCGCCTTGGCGGGATGAGCGCCGAAGCAGCGCCAGGCGTGGGCGGAGCGGCCTTCGGAGAATGCTTCCAGCTCGAGAAACAGGCCTTGAGGAGAAAAAAATTCTTGATATTTAGACAAAATGATCACCTCGGAGTAAGGTTGTGGACGAATTATCAGCTAAAAAGCACAAGTACATGTCAAAACTGCGACCTAATATTTATATAAATTATACAACAACATGCAAAAGCAGTCAAGTAAAATAGAAGAACTTTGCTGGAAGAATCTGCACACCGGTATTTCTATGTACCCGCCGAAACGGCGGGAAATCGGTCACTTGGACATGAGCAGCTGGTGCAGCATCCGGGAGAAAATGTCGGGAACGGTAAGACGATCTACTTGCTGAGCGGAGACGATGGGAATGGTGTCCCGCAATTCTCCCCTCACATAGACTTCCAGCTGACCCAGGGTTTGGCCCTGCTCCACCGGGGCCTCCAGATTCTCAGCCAGAGAGAGCTTTGTACTTACCTGATCTGCGTCTGCTTTGCCGACCAGCAGGCGGCAGTCCCGCTGAAGCTCGGGCTGAACCTGGGGCACAACGCCCAGAAGCACATCGACTGGTGCCAGCGGAGTGTCGGGATAGACATTGACCAGAGCGTAATTCGCGAAGCCGTAGTCCAAAAGGGCCTTGGCATCTTCAAAGCGCTGGGCGGTGGTGGGTGCTTTCATAACCACGGCGATCAGTTCCATGCCGTCCCGTTCAGCAGTGGCGGACATGCAGTATAGGGCGGAGTCGGTGGAGCCTGTTTTCAGCCCGGTGGTTCCAGGATAAAACCGGACCAGCCGGTTGGTGTTGGTCAGACCGAATGCGCCGTCGCGGATGGAATCCATCCAGATGGTGGTGTATTGGCGAATACCGGGATGATTCAAAATCAGTTCCCGGGACATCAAAGCGATGTCATAGGCGCTGGTCACATGGCCCTGAGCTGGCAGGCCGGTACAGTTGACAAAGTTCGTATCTTCCATGCCCAACTCCTTAGCCCGCTGGTTCATTTGGGCGACGAAAGCGGTTTCGCTGCCCGCCAGATGTTCGGCCAGGGCGACCGCGCAGTCGTTGCCCGATACCACGGTGACACACTTGATCATCTCGGACACCGTCATCTGCTCCCCCTCCTTCAGATAAACCTGGGAGCCACCCATGCCCGCGGCGTAGGCCGAGACGGTGACGACGTCGTCCATGGAGAGGCGGCCGCTGTCCACCGCTTCCATCACCAGCAGCAACGTCATGATTTTGGTCACGCTTGCGGGCTCCAGTTTGGCATGGGAGTCCTGCTCATACAGAACCGTCCCGGTCTCCTTTTCCATCAGGATGGAGGACGCGCAGGAAAGGGACAGACCGGCGTTCTCACCCGTGGCAAAGGCGGAGGGGAAGGTGGCGGCCAGCATAAGAACCGCCAGGAATAATGCGGAAAATCGCTTCATAAATGGTTCCTCCTGATCCATCATTTGTCGGTATGGTCAGGATGTGACAAGAGAATCGGTTCTATGCAGGAATCAAAAACGGTATTTTTTTCTGGACAAGCTCATCCATTACCTTAATTCATTTTACCGGTGAGATATGCCGAAACAGGGCGAATCAAATGGCATAAAATTTCGGCCAATGGCGGCATGAAATTTGGAAGATATGCCCTTTGAATGAAAAACATGGAGGAGAACAGGGAACGTGGGACGCCGGAACATGGGAAAAGGCGGACGGAGTCTGAACGTTATGAGCACCTGCCAAAGCGGGGATGGAAAGTCTGATTTTACAACCGCAGTTTTTGGGTGTATAATCATGTGAAATGATACCGCCCTGGGGCGAAAGGAGTGTGGCGCGCGACTGCGCGGAACAAGATGAAATTATTTGTCTATACCCTTCGCGAATTTGATGAGAAGCCCTATTTTGACGACTGGTGCAGGCGGCTTGGGGTCGAATACGCTTATACGACCGAGTATCCCCATATGGACAATCTGGAATTGGCGCGGGGCTATGATGCCGTCAGCTTTACCCCCTGTGACATGGGGGCGGACAAGGTAACGGGCTTCCATCGGATGGGAGTAAAGTATCTGGCCTGCCGGTCCATTGGCTTCAACCATGTAGACCTGGATACCGCTCACGCTCTGGGGATGGAGGTGACCCACGTGTTTTATCCTCCCAACGGCGTGGCCAACTATGCCATTATGATGATGCTGATGTGCTGTCGCAGAATGCGTCAGATTCTGGACCGGAATGTGGTGCAGGATTATTCGCTAAAAGGGAAGATGGGAAAGGAACTGTCCAACAGTACCGTGGCGGTGCTGGGTACGGGAAAAATCGGTGCGACTGTGGTCAAGCACCTGTCCAGCTTTGGATGCAGAATGCTGGCCCACGATCTGTACCCAAACCAGGAGGTGGCTCAGTATGCCCAGTATACCGATCTGGACACCATTTGGGCGGAAGCGGATGTCATTACCCTCCATATGCCGGCGAACAGTGAGAACTACCACATCATCAACGCCAAGACCCTGGCGAAGATGAAGGACGGGGTCATCCTGGTGAACACCGCCCGGGGAGACCTGATCGACACCGCCGCCCTGATTGATGCCATTGAAGCGGGCAAGGTGGGGGCCGCCGCCCTGGACGTGCTGGAGCAGGAGGACGGGCTGTACTATGCCAATCTGATGACTAAGCCCATTCCAAACCGGGATCTTGCCCTGCTCAAGGCATTCCCCAACGTCATCGTCACGCCCCATACGGCTTTCTACACCGAAGAGGCTGTTGAGCATATGGTCATGAATACCGTGAAGGGAATTCTGGCCTGTCAGGAAGACGGAGAAAATCCATTTTTGGTAAAATAACGAGAGAAGGGCAAGACCCCCACCGTATATCTACGGTGGGGGTCTTATCCTCCCTAAAAGTTTGTATCAATGGGGAACACGTTCCCAAACTTTGCTGTGTAAAACAGCGGAATGAAGCAAGGCGGGCGGGATACAAATTTGGCGTTATGTTTTATCCGTGCGATTTGGATTCTCCGGGTGGAATTCAACGACGGTCAATTCCGCTTCGGGTTGGCCGATGTACAATTCCTCACACCTCTTTTGTGCCGCGTCAAAATATTGAGTGCTTGTTCGGTGGCGCGAAACAGAGTGAAATACAGCTCTTTATAGTCCGACATTCTCTCGGTGAATTGTCAATAGAAGCGCAACAATGTCAAAAAGTGGAGCTTGCGAGTACCTCGGCGGGCGTTGCCCAGCCGAGGCATTTTCTTGGCCGGTTATTTAGAATGCTCATGGCGTCGGTGACTTCTT
>JBFWME010000020.1:0-38768 GCA_050251755.1 Lawsonibacter sp.
AGCGTGGTTAATGGATTCGGGAAATATGATGTCTAAGCCACCTCCGGCTCAATCTATTGTTATGTAGGCACCGATGTATTTCGCAATCGTCTGGGCATTCGAGATATGGCACAACTCAGCAAACGGATGATAATATTACCATAATTTGCCAGCTTGCGTTGCTTAGAGACCCTGTTACTGGACGGTTACCGCCAATCATCTGCGGGATTCATCGCTATCTATTCGGTGATCTCTAATCCTTTGCCGGTCACTATCGACGGGAGAGTATTGCGAAGGTGCAGACTGTTTTTAGAATCCCTATGACATTGAGAGAAAGCTTAAAAGCTGCTTGGCGAGCTGAAAAATGAGAATTATCTAAAAGGCATCTCCCAATAGGATTTTCTCCCACGCTTGGCATACTACTTTGCAGAGTTAAACTTTCTGTACACCTTTCGGGAGGGCAATGGTCGAGCAACCAGAGAGTTTATCCGGCAGTTTTTAAAGGTGAATGGATACACTGTCTCTGGTCTTTGGCCAGTGTAGATGCCCTGTTGACCGCAATGGAAACGTCGGTTTTTGATATCAGTCAGCTGATTATTATTTTAGATCCGTGCGTTTCGAAGATTTAGCATGCGGCGAATCATTGACCAGCTGCCAAAACAGCGGGTATGCCTGACCACAGATTGACCGCAAAAAGTCCCGCAAAAGCAAATAATGTGTATTTAATCCCAGTATATAGACAATAACTCTTGGCATCTATCACCAGATATGGTACAAGCCACAACTTCCCCATCGAGTGGGAATAATGAAAATCCAAATAAATAGTAAAATAATATAATAAAAATGGTGAAAGACTGCGGTAAATGATTGATTTACCGCAGTTTTTGCTTTAAAAAATTGCTACAATACTTTATGCGCAGCAAAATCGTAGCACTTTTGCATTTTTTCCAATTCGGTTACTAGCTGACCCTGTTTGTTTGGGTAGAGGTGGGAATACGTTTGTAGGGTGGTCTCGATGTTCTCATGCCCAAGGCGCTCTGCAATGAGCAGCGGGGAATAGCCCATCTCAATCAGAAGCGAGGCGTGGGAATGCCAAAGATCGTGAATCCGAATTCGCTTGCCACCGGAGGCGGCACATCCGCGTTGCATCTCATGCTGTAAAATATGCTTTGTATTACCAGGAAAAATGCGGTCTCCGCTATTCAAGTCATAGGGCGCGGCGAGGTCCACACGCTTTTTAGCTTTATATTCCACCTCCAGACGAGCTTCAATCTCGAAGGCATCAAGGCGGCTTGGGCGCAAGATGGAAAGAAAGCCGGACTGGTTGTCCGGCTTTCTTATCCAAACTTATTGTAACAGGGACAAATCGAGGAATTGGGAAACGTTCAGCGGGTTGCTGGAGTCTGAGACGGAGAAACTGATGCAGGCGGCGCGCTACGGCACAGAGAAGGCAGATTCGTTCTTAGCTAATCCCGCACCAAACGGCAGACCATATTCGTGTCAATTCCATTTTCTTCCGCTATGATAGTTGCTTATGCAAGTTCATATTTTAAACCATTTCTTGTTCACAACAAATAACCAGATACCTCCTTTCTGCCCTTCGAACTAAAATGATATGGATTTGGTCAAGAGAAATTGTATTTGTTCGCATGAGCTATGGTATATTGCGATTGAAGAAAATGGTAAAATTCACTTGCAAGAAGTTTGCCGCTATGTTAAACTTTGTTCAAAGTGCATAGCACTTTAGGCGATTGCACTGCTCTTCGAATCAATATGGAAACTAAATTCAGTAGCCCCACTTAGGCAGTTCGGTGAATCCGAAGAGCGGCCTTGGCGCTTGCGGAGCCGATTTGTCTGGCTGTATCTAGTACAGATTTGTAACACGATAAAGGATTGTGGAGGGTATGTATCGTCAAGTGCAAAATCAAACAACGGATCTTGAAATGCAATCTGTCGATTTCGCATCCATCAATATTTCAACATTTTATGCTGATTTACTGAATGAACAGGCATTGGAGTTTTTTCATGCCCACAAAGATACGATAGAGTTATATTATGTCTTGGAAGATAGCCTTGACATGCATTTGCTGGATGAACATTTCCCTCCTCAAAAGCTAAATAGCCATGATTTTATTCTGATTAATTCGGGGGTAGGGCATAACGTCAATTACTCCCCAAATCACCTCAAGAAATATTTCGTATTTAACTTTTCGGTATCAAAGGCAAAGAAGCCTGAAAAGAGTCAGACGTTTCAAAAGAAAGATGAGCTATCGTTTTATTATTATGCGATGCAGGTCTTAAGCAAATCTCCGTTTCTTTTTCTGCACGATAAAAATGGAGAGATCGCATTTGTCATTGAGGCGATCATCACATGCTCTACCTTGCGGCAGCGCCATTGGAAACTTCTGCGCAGAACGTTATATTCGCAGTTAATCATATTGTTGCTGAACCACTGCAAAAATATTCCAACAGAGGAACCATCGTCGGAAAAGAATATTGCGATTGCGGTTACGCAATATCTGCATGCTAATTATCAAAATCCAAATCTGGATATGAAAACACTAAGCAAAAAATTTAATTTCAGTACACGGCAGTTAATGCGCGTGTTTGAAGACTACTTTGCCAGCACCCCGTCCAAAACGTTGACGTTTTACCGAATCAGTTATGCAAAGAACTATCTGATTAATACGGACTGGACAGTGGAAGCGATTGCAGAGGCGGTCGGTTTTTCTTCGGCGGCTTCCTTATCACGCTGTTTTAAAAAAATTGAAAATATTACAATTAGTGAATTTAAGGAGCGGAATAAACCTTAGAATCCTTTATATAGAGGTGTATATTTACAGCGATATCACAAGTCTGGAGAGTTGGTTTCATATGATATATTTGGTTGTAATGTTGATTGCGATTGTTACAATTATCATCAACGGGGTTGTAAAACAAAATGCTCAAATTCGCAAAATGGGTACTGCGTTGCTTGCAGTTTGGGTTGCGTGTGCGGTTGGGTACATCCTTTTTGCATGATCAATATACTCTGGACTGATATTGACATGCACAGCAGAGGCCTGTGCGGAAGGCGAGGAGCTTAAGATTGTATGCCATACCCAGCGGTGATTAACTGCCGGAAGACACGAAACAAAAAGATATTCTTTTCCCATACGTTACATCGCTGCGGAGCGGCCTAATTGTGAAAAGACAGCAACTTCGGATGCTGTCTTTTTTATTTTGCAAAGTGGCATCAAGGAAACAACAAACCATGTCCGAACTTCAAGGGCGCGCCATTGTTGAGCTGTGCCGCCGGCGGAAGAACAGCGAGCGAACGGGTAAATCAGATTACTCACGTAACCAGATTGGACAAAAATGCGCGTTACGATGTCCTCATTGGAGATTGAATTTGAAGAGGGATCAACTATAATAAATGTATAAGTTGTACAACTTTTTCTGGAAAAGATGAAAATTTTTGTAAGATTGACGGGTGGAAGCTTGGAAAATTTGAGACTTGTATTCCCGTACAAGACGCAGAAAAGTAGCTCGTCGCGACGGAACGTCAAAAGCGGAACTGAGTAGATAGTACAGCCATAGCAGGTTGTGCCATTTCTACCTGCTTGCGTTCTGTAATGACAGTAATTATCTGCGCAATTCTGTCTCGAAAAACTGGACTATGATAAAAGGCATCCGTCTCGTTGGTGCTTTCGCAGAAAGGAATGGTCAAAATCATGAGCAATAAGGAAATAGCGATGGTTAAGACTGGCGAAGCTCCTGGCTATTATAGGATTCCATACAAAGAGCGGTTTGGGTACTCCTTAATCGGGGCATCTCTGGATCTGATTTTCCAGGGATTTATGATGTTCATTACAATCTTCTATACCGATGTGTTCGGGCTAAAACCCATACATATCACAGTGATGTTTTTAGTATCCCGCCTGTGGGATGCGATTAACGATCCTATGATGAGTGCAATTGCGGAACGGATCAACCCCAAGAGAGGCAAGTATAAGATCTACCCGCTGTATGGATGTGTGCCGTTTGCAATCGCGGCGGTTCTGTGCTATACGACCCCGAACTTTGAATACACCGGAAAATTGATTTGGGCGTATGCAACTTATAACCTGCTGAATATGATTTTCACGTTTATTGTGAATCCTGCTGGTGCACTGCCGACCGTTATGACAGCAGATCCAGATGAGCGCACGATTCTTCAGAGCTGGCGCATGACGATCTCTCAGTTTGCCGGTATTATTGTTGCGGTTACCATCCCCACACTGACAGCTATGTTTACTGCTTCCACGGGCAGCGCACAGACCGCATTTCAGCTGACCATGGTTGTGTTAGGCATTCTTTGTGCCATTGGCCTCAGTAGTTCTTACTTTTTAATCCACGAACGGATCAAGGCGAAGCCCTCTCAGGATCCGATCACCTTCAAGATTGCAATTTATCAGCTGACCCACAACAAGTATATGGTCCTGATGATGATCCTTTTCACCGGCATATATACCTTTAACAACGTGGCCTCCACAGCCGGTACTTACTATGTCACCTATGTGGCCAACCGTGCCAATATGCTATCCGTTGTCTCTCTGGTAAATGTGGTTCCCTCCGTCATTGGCGTGGCGGTGGTTCCCGCTCTGTATAAGAAGTTGCATAAGCGTGGCACCAGTATTCTGGGTATGTGCATCATTGGAATCAGCAGCCTGCTGATTTGGTTTGTTCCTGCAGGATCTTTAACGGTCATGCTGGTCTTCAAGGCCGTCTCCTCATTCGGTTACGGCACTATGCTCGGTATCATTTGGTCCATGATGCCCGACTCCGTGGAATACGCTGACTGGCACACCGGGGGTCGTTATCCAGCGTTTGTCCAGAGTATTATCACACTAGGTGTCAAGTTTGGTCAGACCATCGGCGGTGTCATCCCCACAATCATCCTGGACTATACCGGGTATGTTGCGAATCAGGCCCAGAACGAGACTTGCTTAAACGGAATCCGGGGCATGGCGTCCATTGCTCCCTGTGTTGTGATCGTACTGGTTTTGATTATCTTTGCTCTGTTCTACAAACTTGACGAGAAGAAGGTTGCTGAAATTCAACATAAGATTGCGGTCCGTGATGGTCAGAGCGTGGGTTGAGAGTAAAATTAGGCCCTGTTTGAAAAAAAAAGGCATTGATTAAACAGACCCCAGTGAAGATGAAAGGATGCGTATAAAAATGAGCAGTAAGGTTCAGTCTGTGGCAGAGCTTGAGAATAAGTGTGTTGATATTCGCAAGGATCTGCTGAATTTCATCTATCGGATTGGCATGGGCCATCTGGGCGGAGAGCTGTCCATCGTAGAGATGGCTGTGGCGCTGTATTACAAGTACCTGAACTTTGATGTGATGGATCCCCACAAAGAGGGGCGTGACCGATTTATTCTGTCCAAGGGACATTGCTCCGAGACCCTGTATACCATTTTTTCCGATCAGGGTGCTTATACTCAGGACTACATGGTAAAGTATTTTGAGAGTCTGGATTCGTACAAGTTCGGTATGCACTCCAACCGCAAAAAGTGCCCGCAGATTGAAGCTTCGGCCGGCAGCTTGGGTCATGGCCTTCCTATTGCGGTAGGCTACGCGCTGGGCGCACGCTACCGCAAGGAGAACTACCGCGTGATCGTCATGATTGGCGATGGTGAGTTTGATGAGGGGACCAACTGGGAAGCACTGATGGCCGGAGCTCACTACAAGCTAAACAATCTGATTTGCATTCTGGATAAGAATCAGCTTCAAATGACTGGCAGCACCAGGGAACTGATGGATCTAGGCGATGTGGCTGCAAAAGTCAACGCCTTTGGCTGGAATGTAATTAACGTTGAGGATGGCAACGACATGGCACAGGTCTGTGCGGCGCTGGAGAAGCTGCCTGCGCGTGACTTTGAGAAGCAAGACAAGCCAACCTTTATCATCAGTAACACAGTGAAAGGCAAGGGCGTCGGCTTCATGGAAGGCAACCACAAGTGGCACGGCGGCGGCATTGGAGACGAGGATTTGGCGAAAGCGCTGGCTGATGTGGAAAAGACGAGAAAGGCGTGATAAAGTATGGCAGCAAAAACGACTTACGATTTTGATATGATGCTCTCCAATGCCCGCGAAGCATATGGCGAAGAGCTGTATAAAATGGCACTGGAAGGCAAGGACTTCGTGTTTACGTACAGTGATAATGTTGCTGTGTCCTCTGCCGCTGGCCGGTTGATTCGAGATTTTCCGGGCCGATGCTTCAACTTCGGCATTGCTGAACCTGATCAGGTCGGCGCGTCCGCCGGTCTGGCCTTATCTGGTAACATCGTGTTCTCACAGGTGTTTGGCCCGTTTCTGCCTCTGCGCGCGGCAGATCAGGTTCACACCGACATCGCCTACAACGATGTAAATGTACGCCTGATTGGCACGCACTCTGGCGTAACCGCTGGCGGCGGCCCCACTCATAATGATATCGCCGACCTTGCTTTGTACCGTGCCATTCCAAATCTGACAGTAGTGGTTCCCGCTGATGCGGGCCAGTGCTGTAAATTTATCCGCAAGTCCATGGATTTTGTGGGCCCTATGATTATACGCATTGACCGCGCTGGCTCGCCCAACGTCTATGCAGACAATGATTATAACCTGGAAATTGGGAAGGCGATTGAGATAATAGAGGGCGCCGATGCATACATCATCTCCTGCGGTTCCAACATATACGAGGCACTTATGGCGGCCAAAGCCATAAAGGAAAAGTATGGGGCCAGCATCGGCATTCTGGATATGCACACCATCAAGCCACTGGATGCGGAGTCCATCATCCGAGTAGGCAATAAGACAGGCAAAATTGTGACCGTGGAAGACCACTCCATCAATGGCGGCTTGGGCGGAGCAGTGGCCGAGGTTCTGTGCGAGGCTGGCTATCAAGGCAAGTTCAAGCGCTTGGGAATGCCGGATGAGTTCGCAGTTCTGGGCTCTTTAGATGAAATTTATCACTATTACAAGATGGATCGCGATGGGATTGAAGAAGCGCTGAAGGTTATGCTGGGAAAATAAAAGTACCGGATTGGGAAATAATCGGAAAGGAGCATCTAGGCTATGAAGATGCTGAAAGTTATTAAAGCGGGCAGTTTAAAAGATCCCAACGAAGAAACTCGTGGACGCGTTGCGGTATGCGAGGTGCCAGAACCTGAGATTTTGGGGCCGGACGATGTAAAGATCAAGGTGGCTTACTGCGCCATTTGCGGCAGCGATCCCCATAACGTGGAAAATCTTTTTGGCTGGAAAGTTCCTTTTGGACTGGGACATGAGATATCTGGTGTTATTATGGAATTAGGCGAAAATGTTCCAAATATTACAGATTTGAAGGTCGGCGATCGTGTGGCCGGAAACTTCCTGAATTTTTGCGGTAGCTGCTATTATTGCCGAAACGGCCAGCAGCAGTTCTGTGAAAATATTCCAGAAGGCAATGCCGGCATGTCCGAGTACATTATCTGGAACGCCAATCAGGTTTATCGTCTGCCGGACGAGCTGAGCCTGAAAATTGGATGCCTTCTGGAGCCAACCTCCATTGGTGTGCGTATCGTGGATAAGTTGGATCTGAAGGTCGGTGAACGGGTGATGATAAATGGAGGCGGCCCCATCGGTCTGATTGCGATGCAGGTGCTGAAGATGAACGGTGCCACCTCTGTGACTGTGTCCGAGCCCGTAGAAGAGCGCCGCGCGATGGCGCTGGAGATGGGGGCGGATTATGTCATAAATCCCATCGAAACGGATGTTTATGATGAGTGCATGAAGATTACCAACGGTCGCGGCTTTGATGCAGTGGTTGACTGCTCTGGCGCTTGGCGTGTGCTGGACATTTTGCCTAAGCTGGTTGCCAAATGTGGAAAACTGCTCTTTGCGGCGCAGTATCCACCGCAGTATAAGTTCCCCCTGGACCTGAATACCTATTGCTATTTGAACGAGATCACGGTCACAGGCTTCTTTGTATCTCCGTATACATATCCTCGTGCACTGCAGCTTTTGCCCAAAATGCAGTATGATAAATTTAAGTTCATCACATTCCAATTGGAAAAGGGTGTGGAAGCGTTCCAAGCACAATTGACTGCAAAATACACCAAGGTTCTGATCTGCTGCAATGCAGATTTGGCGGACAAATAAGCGTTTTTAAAAAGCAATGCTCCGATTCATAAATTTTAAAAGGGAGGCGTATCTCATGAAAGATAGCAAGATGTTCCTTAGCATGCATAAGGTTCCTTTTGGCCGCAGAGGTTCCTACATGGTATTTTTTCTGGAAGACTTGGCAGAAGAAGAATTTGGCATGCCCAAACTTTGGTTTGGTTCCTGCCGTGGCGGCGCCAGCATACAGGGCAGGAACAATAACCTGATGCGGCTGAGTCTGGTATGGAACGGTGAGGAAATTCCTTATGCATTGTCTTCCACCCCTTCTGAACTGATTATGGATTCGGATCACGGTACCGTACGTATCTGCATTGCAGAGCATCATCTGGTTCGCATCTATGCAGAGGGGGAGGCTACCCTGCGTTGGTATTGGCCCATCGTCGGCACCCACAGTAATGGTAAGCACGAGGAAGCCCGTGCCCGTCTGGACGGCACTTGGCAAGCCGGATTCAACTTTGTTGCAAACTTCCAGTTTGTCCCTTTGAAGGGCAAGATGGAGTGCGAGGCTCCCTTTGATTGGAGAGGTACGTTCTGTCGTTACTTCAAGTGCGATCTGATTCCGGAGAATGGGATCATTGACTTTGCTCTGGAGGAGTTCCCGGGCTTTACCGTGGTTAAGCGGGATTCCTATCCCAAGTATCAGGACTGCGTGAGGCAGGTGGCCGATGAGTTCCAGTCTTTCCTGGACAGCACGATTCCTGAGATTCAAGATAAAGAGATTTGTAAGGCGCGGGAGAAAGCTGCATGGACTACTTGGACTCATATCACAGCCCCCGGCGGCCGCATTAAACGTCCCATGGTCCGCATGATGCAGGCGTATTTCCCCCATAATTTTGGCTGGCAGCAGAGTTATCAGGCTGCATCTCTGTCGAAGGATCCTAAACTGGCTTGGGAGCTGCTGCAGTCTATGTTCGATCATCAAACGCCAGATGGTCATCTGCCCGACTACGTAAACGATATGTACTCTATGGATCGCACCAGCAAGCCTCCTATTCAGGGCTATGTCTATCTGTGGCTGATGGAACACCGCGATATGAGTTTCTTGACCAAAGAGCAGATAGAAGCCTTATACGGGCCTATGGTAAAATGGCTCGAGTGGTGGCTGCAGTATTCCTGTACAGCGGAGGGACTTCCGTTCTTCGGCCATCCGGATGAATCCGGTTGGGACGATGCAACCGTATATGCGGTAACACCGCAGTGCATCAGCCCCGAGCTGCCGCCGTATCTGGTTCTGCAGATGGAAGCGCTGTCTGATCTGGCATATCGTCTAGGGAAGGATGGCGAAGCTGCCGCGTGGAAAAAGCAGGCGGAGGATATGCTGGCACTGTTCATCAAGAAACTGTGGAATGGAAAAGAATTTCTGGCAGGTAACCCCTTTACAGGTGAATTATTCCATACGGACAACGTGGTCAAGTATCAGCCGGTCATTCTTGGCAAGCGTCTGCCACAGGAGATTCGCGATAGGATGATTGCAGATTTGAAGGTAGAGGGCGAATTTCTCTGTCCTTATGGCATTGCATCCGAAAAACTGGATAGCGGCTTGATTGATCCGTATCAGGGCTGGATGAACGGTCCCATTGTTGCTCCTCTGCATTTCCAGATTGTCACTGGTTTGGATGCCTGTGGCGATCAGGAATTCGCAAAAAAGGTTGCCCACCGCTTCTGCCTAAACTGCTCCATCAATGGCCCGTATCACATTATTAACCCCTTTAACGGCAAAGGACAGGATAAGGGACGTGATAACGTGCTACATCAGCATGTGGCTGCGTGGTCTACTTCGATTTTCCTGTTCTTGGCCGGAGAATATTGTTGAGCGTGTACGCAGATTCCGTTTGATTCCAACCCCTCTTCTCTACCATTGTCCCTTCCGGTTAACGGAAGGAGCAAACTATAATAACTTGTTCGGCAGTATAAGCCGTTTGCAGGAGCTTAAAACGGCGAGAAGGGGAGTGGGGGAAAATCTGATCAATGAGGAGACCGCAGAATGAAAAATAAATACTATCCCAATCTGGCAAGTCCAATCATGATCAACGGCCTGACCTTTAAAAATAGGATTTTTGGCGCGCCCATGTCCAATCCGGAGTTAGATCCAGACTGTCATATGCGCAAAGAAGAAATCGCGTTTCATGAAAACCGTGCCCGCGGCGGTCTGGCGAGCGTTTCCATTGGTCTGGGCATCGTAGATCCAGATGGCCGTACCCACACAAAAGAAGTCAAACTCTATGACGTGATGTCACTCCCCTCGCTCAAAGAGGTAACCAATGCCATACATCGTCATCATTGTAACGCAGTTATGGAGCTGGCCCATGGCGGTAAATACGCTGGCGCCCGTAGCCATGGCGATAATACGATTCCCATTGTGTATGGTCCAAATAGCGAGGTCAATCCGGAAGGTCTACAGGTTACCAGCATGACGGAGGAGGATATTTATCGTATCGCTGATTTGTTTGGGCAGGCAGCTGCCCTCTGCAAAAAGGCAGGCTTTGATATGATTCTGATCCATGGCGGCCACGGCTGGCTGCTGGCACAGTTTATGTCCCCCTTCATGAACCACAGGACCGACAAATGGGGCGGCAGTCTGGAAAACCGAATGCGTTTCCCACTGCTGGTTGTCGAAAAGGTACGCGCAGCGGTCGGCCCCAAGTTTCCCATTGAATACCGTATGAGTGGCGCTGAGCTGGTCGAAGGCGGTTATGGAATTGAAGATGGCATCGAGATGGCCAAAATGCTGGACGGAAAAGTGGACATCATACATGTCTCCGCCGGTGTTCATGAGGACCCCAGTGTCTTTGTGGTCACCCATCCCTCTATGTTCATTGAGCACGGCTGCAATGTATATTTGGCTGCAGAAATCAAAAAGCACGTCAAAACCCCTGTCGCCACTCTGGGCGGTCTAAACGACCCCGATATGATGGAAGAGATCATCACTTCCGGAAAAGCGGACATTGTAGAGTTGGCACGTCAGTCCATTTGCGATCCTTACTTCCCGGAGAAGGCTTTCTCCGGGAACAAGAATGACATTACCCGTTGCTGCCGCTGCTTTACCTGCTTCTTCAATTATCTGACCAACCGTACCTTTTGCTGTGCCTTTAATCCGGTGGTAGGCCACGAGCTGGAGAGCTTTTCCGATTTCCCTGCCACTACGCCCAAGAAGGTTATTGTGGTAGGCGGTGGCCCCGGTGGTATGGAGGCTGCAATCACCGCTGCACAACGTGGACATTCGGTTGTGCTGTATGAGAAAAACAGCCGCCTGGGTGGACAACTTCTCTCTGAGCAACATATACCGTTTAAGCAGGATATGTACAATTTTGTTAAGGTCCTGGGAGGCCGCCTAAATAAGGCCGGCGTCGAGGTTCATTTAAACACTGAACTTACTCCCCGTCAGGCTGTCGACATGAACGCTGATGTGATTATTGTCGCCATGGGCGCAAAGCCAATCGTTCCGCCGATCTCCGGCATTGACAGCAAAAATGTCGTCACACTGGATGCCCTCCATCAGAATCCTCCGGCTATTGGACAAAAAGTAGTTATTTTGGGCGGTGGTCTAGTGGGCAGCGAATGTGCGATCTATCTGGACGGCCTCGGGAAAGACGTAACCGTGGTGGAAATGAAGGACGACTGGGCAGCAGATGCTTACTTCATGCACAAAAATGCCATGAAGATCTATGTGGCCGACAGCAAAATCAAAATGAAAACCGGGATCATGGCCAAGGCCGTCACTCCAAATGGCCTGCTGTGTCAGACGGCTGAGGGTGAACTGCTCTTTGAAGCAGATTCTATCCTACTGGCTGCGGGGATGAAGCCTGACCGCACGGCAGTTGACGACTTTTATAATACGGCGCCCCGCGTTTTCCAGGTCGGAGACTGCATTAAGGCCGGACGCGTTGTAGATGCCGTCACTATGGGCTATTACCGGGCGATGGATATTTAACAAAATGGAGATATTAATCGATCAATCGATGAGTTAGGAGGGCATAATGAGAATTAAAGCTGCAGTGACTCGTTTTCCGGGAGCTCCATTTGTAATCGAAGAGGTGGAACTGGCGCCACCCCAAAAGCATGAAATCTTGGTTAAAATCGTCGCCTGCGGCGTCTGCCATACAGACGAGGCCGTTCAGCACCAGTTTATTCCGGTTCCGTTGCCAGCTGTTTTAGGCCATGAGGGCTGCGGTATTGTAGAGGCGATAGGACCTGAAGTGCAAGAGTTTAAAGTTGGCGATCGGGTTGGTATTTCCTTCGGCTATTGTGGGACTTGCCGAAACTGCATGACTGCGCATCCCAATGCGTGCGAGCATTTTAATGCGATTAATTTTGGGGGAGTGCAGCCGGATGGAAGCACACGCCTCTCTACGCTGAACGGAAAGCCTATTTCTACATTCTTTGGACAGTCTACTTTTGCGACTCACGCAGTGGTAAATGAAGCTGCTGCGGTAAAAGTGCCATACAATGATGTAGAACTAGCTCTCATCGGTCCCATGGGGTGTGGCATTCAAACCGGAGCTGGTGCAGTGCTGAACCGGCTGCGTCCTGAGTTTGGCTCATCAATTGCCGTGTTCGGCTGCGGGACGGTGGGTATGAGCGCGATTATGGCGGCAAAGATTGCCGGCTGTGCGAAAATCATTGCAGTCGGCGGAAACCCCAAAAGTCTAGAATTGGCGAAGGAATTGGGCGCTACCCATACGATAAACCGTAAAGAGAACGAGGATATCGTAGGAACCATTCACAATGATATCACCGATGGAGGTTGTAACTATGCAATCGACACATCTGGCGTGGCTGATTTTGTGAAAAAAGCTCTGGCCAGTGTGCGATTTATGGGAACTGCGGTTGTGCTGGGTGCTACCGGTGATGTTACATTTAATATTCAAAATGAACTGATGGGCGATGCCAAGAGTCTCATCGGTATTGTTGAGGGAGATTCTATCCCGAAATTGTTTATTCCTACCCTCCTGGATTATTACAAAAAGGGCATGTTCCCCTTTGATCGTCTTATCAAGTTCTATCCCTTTGAACAAATCAACGAGGCGTTCGAGGAATCACACAGCGGAAAATGTATCAAAGCCGTCTTGAAGATTGATTAAGCGAATCAGAGCAAATTATTGATACTAAGACTCGCTTGCTCCTTGTTATCCATCGGTTAGATGGCCGTCGATCGACCCGGTTAGTATGTTCAAACTGCTCATGGTCGGTTGGGGTAGCTGGCGCAGCGATACCTCACTCCTCCCCAGGAGAAAATCTATTCCGGAATGTACAACCGCGTGACGAGAAGCACCGTTTGGAATGCGGCCAACGCAGAGCAGCGGACCGGATTGGAAGCCGATCTGTACAACCTGATTGTGGGCAACGACGCCGGGATCAAGCTCCAGGAAAAGATGGACGGCGGCGCAGCCTATGGGTTGAGTGAGACGGACTATCTGCTGTATCTGACGGCACGGGAGATGGTGGACGAGAACAACAAGGACGAGGAGAAGCGCAACGGGAGCATTGACCAGGGGGAGGCAAAACCGGCCATTGACATGCTGGTTGGCTGTCATCGGATGCGAGAGCCTATCTGTGGCAAAGCACGAACAAGGGGTGGAAAGAGGAGAGCAACCCCTACAAATAAGCGCGAGGGCGGGGATATTTCCCCGCCCTTAATTTTTTCTGGTTTCGGGGCGCAATCTGAGATCGGCTTTGCTATGGTGAAAGAGAAAAGCGGGCGCAGCCTGTGAAAGGAGTAAGTGACGTGGATCATATAAATGGAATCAAAGCGGCAATTGCCGCTGCTGCCGGAGCGCTAACCGGCCTGTGGGGGTGGCTGGTGATCAGCTGGGTAGCCTGCACGGTGCTGGACTACATCACCGGCTCTGCCGCCGCCGGAAAAACGGAAGCAAATAGGTGAAACTGGCACTATATATTGTGTTGCTTTTAACGCTGATAATACTAAATAACAAAACGTGAAATCTATGACAAAGAGTTGGAATGATCGAAGAGAACCCGCAAGTCCTTGAATATAAAGGGCTTGCGGGTTCTCTTTGCGCCTGCTGATACATGCTTGATACATAAGTCATTAGCATTCTTTCTGCTTTGATTGATTCCTATCTTGCGTGAAAGGGCCGCCCGGCATCAGGCGGCCCTTTCACGAGAAGGAGCATCGGAGCGGTCAATTGTCGTGGGACTTAGCGTGGCTGAGTGCGCCGCAGCGCTTTAGTAGTCGGCCAACCGAACTGAAACAATTTCTTGCTCATGTTTGATTATTTTTCCTCTTTATTGCTTGAGTCACTGACCGGGCTTTGAAGCGGATTCTCACTATATAGGGGACGCGGAGATAAGTCCAATTCTTCTTTGCATTGACTATTATCAGAAAAAATAATAGATGCAGGTGTCGGTTGGTGTATGGCCTGAATTTTGTGATCTTGACCAAAATGTATTTGCAAATATAGCGCTATTGTTCTCCACTTGGGGCGGCGCTACGCCTATCAAAAGTGAAAGGTGCGGCCCTCCTCGGCGGCCACATAGGCGGCGTACATGACCTGGGTGGTCTGGTAGGCTAGGTCAATGCCACTGTTGGGAGTGCCATCGTTGGCGATGGTCTCCATAAAGTCCTGGAGTTCGCCAGTGTAGCCTCGAACGATCTCATCGTTGACGAAGACCTTGTTCCAGCCCAGCTTCTGGGGCAGCATCTCGGAGATCGGCTCATCTTCCATTCCTTCCTCGTCCAGGAAGTAAGTGTTCAGCAGGTCGGTGGGGGTGATATTGCAGTGATAAGCACCGTCGTTGCAGTAGATCTCAACGTAATTCTTGGTGCCGCCCAGCACCACGTCAGAGCACATGATTACCGCCTTGGTCCCATCGGAGAAGGTTACAGTCAGGTTGGAAAAGTCCTCCACATCCTGGGGATTAGCGGCGATGTGGCGGTGCTCATACTCAGACAGGCAGGCGGTGGCTTTGCCCATATCGGCGGAGACGGAGGTGATGGTGATGGTCTCGCCCCGGGCGGCCGCTTCCTGCTGTTTCAGCCAGAGGATCCCGCCCATCGGGTGGGATCCCAGCCGGACCAGTGAGCCGCCGCCGGTGTACTTCCACTGGCCCGCCACCGGTGAGGAGGAGCCCTTCAGGCTCTCCTCACCCTTAAGAAACAGAATCTTGCTCCTGCGGTCCCGGATGATTTTAGCCGCTCGGACTACCGGCGTGGCGTAGACAAAGTTCTCCGCGTAAAAGAACTTCCGATCGCTGGTATCCACCACCCGCTTCAGTTCATCCATCTGAGCCAGACACCGATCATACATTTTCCGCTTGGGGACATTCAGACCGATCGGTTCCTGATCCCCCGGCTCACCAAAGTAGCCGGTGAGGGGCTTCTCGCAGATGACGTGTTTACCGGCGGCCATAGCCTTTGCCGCCATGGAGGGGTGGAGGAAGGGCGGCGTGACGATATCCACCACGTCGATCTCCGGGTCCGCCAGCAGCTCATCAAAGCTGCGGATGGCCTGCTCGAAACCATAGCGCTTCTGGACGGCCTTGGCCTTGTCCAGATCCAGATCCACTACCGTCTTGAGGCGGACGTTGACTCCGCACACCTTCTCATACCCATTTCCATGAAGATACGCAGCGTAACCGCTGCCGACCAACCCGACGCAAACTTCTTTTTTCATCGTTGACCCTGCCTTTTCTTTTTGATGTCTGCCTGGACTTGTTGCCCATATTATCGCAGGGTGGCGGAAAAAATGAAATGTTGTATTTAAACGCGGCGATTAAAGAATATGACTCATTTTTAGGGGAAAAACCGGAAAAAAATTCAAAAATCTTTCGCTATTTTCCCATTTTTGTGGTATTATCAGATCAGCGGAAAATGATACAAACATTCTGCTTGAAGAATCTGCACATTTGAGGAGGCCGGCCGATGTTTGAGTTTTACTTCCCACCCGAAGAACGCCGCGAGGGGATGGCCCATGTCACCCGGTTGAGCCACAGCTGCGACAATCCAAACTGGCACTTTGCCCTCCATGTCCACCAGGAGGACCTAGAACTGCTGTATATTGCCGGCGGTCGAGCCAGCCTTATGATCGGGACACGGCAGGTGGAGGTGGAGGCGGGGGAGATCCTCCTGGTCAAGCCGGGAACATCCCACTCCACCACCTCCGATCCCAATGCCCCCAGCGACATCTGGAGCGTCTCCCTCTCCCATGTTCCGGAAGAGATGCTGGCCGGTTTCCCGGCCATTCCCTGGGCAAAGGCCGGGGAGCATACGGCCTTTTTGCAGGCGGCCGTTCTTGAAATGCAGATCTTCTCGCGCCAGCTCGTTCCCGCCACTCAGCTGACCTGCGATTATATTGGCACCAGCCTGCTGGCTCTCTACAGCCACCTGATGGTCCGCGAGGAGAAGGAATCCAGGTCCGGGGCAGATGACCTTGCCCATCGTGTTCTGATCTATCTGGATCAGAATTACAGCCAGCGTATCGATCTAAAACACCTTGAGCATCAGTTTTTTACATCTTCGGGACATATCAGCCGGGAATTCCGTAAGGCGTATCATATTTCCCCCATTAATTATCTCATCGACAAGCGGCTGAGCCAGGCCAAGTGGCTGCTCATCAACACCAGTGACCCGATCCAGGACGTCTCCCAGGCCGTTGGTTATGATAACGTGTACTATTTCTCCAAATTGTTCTTGGAAAAAGTGGGGGTGAACCCTTTCGACTATCGGCAGACATTTTTTCAAACCTAGAGGCAGGAAGGGACCGCCGCAAATAAGATCTGCGGCGGCCCCTTCCGTATCTGTAAATGGAACGATGGCCGGATACCAAACGGTATCCGGCCATCGTCCAGGTGAAATATCAACACTGACAGGATCTCCCCAAACGCGTAAGAGAATGACAGAACTTACGCGCCGCGGGAAATACAAGTCATTTCCCCTTTTGTTCTGACACGATCCATGATATGGTGTATCTGGATGCTGTCATTGAGCTTGATCAGACCGCATTCCGGCTCGCCATTCTCGATGGCCGATTTAACAGCCGCGATCTTATGCTCAAAGCCGTTGATCTTATGCGAGAAACTCAACTCCTTCGGTCTTCTTTCAAAGACCGGCCATTTGATCAGGCGTTCTCCAAGGACTCCATCAGCGTGGTGCCCAGACCGCCCACAGCATCGTCGATCTGCTTGTACAGAGCCTGAACGCCGTCCAGAGCTAGGATCTGGTCATAGAACTCGGCGGGGTACTCGATGATGGTCATGCCGCCGGCCTCCAGAGTAGCCTTGTTGTCAGCATCGATTTGAGCCAGCTGAGGAGCCATCTCGGCCAGGGCCTCGGAGATAGCCTGGTCCAGAGCGGCCTGGTAAGCGGGATCCAGCTTCTCATAGGCTTCCTTGTTGATGCAGATCTGGTTGGCGTACAGGATGTGGTTGGTGCAGCACAGGTACTTCTGGACCTCTTGGAAGTTGGCACCAACGCAGGTGTCGGCGGCGTTCTCCTGAGCGTCGATAGCACCGGACTGGAGAGCGAAGTAGACCTCAGGCCAAGCCATGGGGGTGGGCTCGGCGCCGATGGCGGACCAGAACGCCATGTGGTTGGCATTCTCCATGGTACGGATCTGCAGATGGGCGAAGGATGCAAGGTCCGGCAGCTCCTTGTTGGCAGTGGTCAGACGGTAGGTGGCGTTTTGTAAAATGCCAAGCAGATGCATGTCGGCGGCCTCATAGGCCTCGGACAGCTGGGCCCTGAAGTCAGAGTCCTTGCCGTTCAGGACCTTGTCGATGGTGGCGCCGTCATACTTGGCGAAGACCATGGGCAGGTCGAACACGGCGATCTCGGGGATAAAGGACACCATGGGAGCAGTCTGGCAGAGTACGATCTGGATGTCGTTGTTCTGCATCTGACGCAGCAGATCGGCATCGCCGCCCAGCTCGGAGTTGGGGTGATAGTCGATGGTCAGCTTGCCACCGGTGATCTCAGCTACCTTCTCAACGACCAGTTCGTTGAAAACTTGGCCGGCGGCGCCCTTGCTGGTGGCGTCGGCAGCAATCAGCTCGACCTCGTCCAGGTCGGCGTAGGCGTCAGCGCTGGTGCTGGCAGCACTGCCAGCGGCAGCACTGCCGGCGGAAGTGCTGCCGGAAGAGGCGGGCTTGTCGCCGCCGCAGGCGGTCAGCATCAATGCGCAGGCAAGCAGCAAAGCAAGAGTCATTTTCTTCATAATGTAATCTTCTCCTCCTTGTTGGATTGTTGGGGTCAGTTCTGATTGATTTCGTACAATATGGCCAAGTATCGTAGAAATAAGTGGTTTTGTGGTTACTGTCCTGCAGGCTTGTTGTTCATATTATTGCAGGGCTGTGCAAAAAATAAAATGTTGTATTTGGACACAGTGATTGAATAATATGAACCTTTCTTTTACGGATCGCAAGAAAATAAGTTCTGGTTTTCAATCTATTTTGTTAGTTTCATACAACAATTTGATTTATCTCAAAAGAATTTCGCCGCTTCATTTAAAGAATCTGCACATTTTGAAGAAGCAGCGGAGTGGGTAGGTGCTGTCAGCGCCAGTGATGAAATGCAAAAAAACATCCCATAAACATAGACTATCACCTGATTTAAGTTGAGTGGGAATGATAACGAAAACGGTTAATCCATTGTAACGCAATGGATTGACCGTTTTTTTGCGTTTGACCACAAATAAATATGTTGCTTTCCCCCTCATTTTCTTTACATTGTATTTACAAATAAAAATTTAAGGGGTAAGATTTGGAATATGAACTTGCAAACTTAATTGAGGGAAAGGCTAGCCGCAAAGGGAAAGAAGGCGGTCAGCGCTTCCACCCGGCGCAAAAGAAAGTATATTCGAGGCGTAAAACAGATCACATGCCAAATGTAATTTTGAGGAGATTTTAAAATGTCGTATTCACCGAACTTGAGCTCCCCATTTACCGGCGGTAAAAACAAGAGTGAGACTACCTGCTCCACATCCGGTATGTGCTCTATGTGCACCAGAGATTGCCCAGGCATGTGTGAAATTGCGCTTTCGGCAGTGCTGGGCGCTCAAACCGTGTACCCAATCACGACTGGTGATAATCAGATTGCCTCGGAAAAGAATTATCCCGTTGATTACTCCCATTTCAATATCAACGGACGGGTGTTCGGTGCGCGTGGAATTGCGGAGGATATGGAGCAGGCTACGGTTTTTAATATGGACTTGACCACTTCCTACGGAACGCGCAATCAAGTTGATATGGATTTGCCGCTGATTCTGCCCGCACTGATTAAACTGAACTGGAAAGACTATTTTGCCGGCGCGGCCATGGCGGGCGTAAGCTGTGTCATCGGTGAGCACGCCAGGAATAACGACCCAGAGCATGTGATAAAAAATGGGCATGTTGTCGACTTTCCTTTTCTCGCCTCCATCAGAAAAAGTTATGAGCCGTATGATCGCGGCAAAGGCCAAATGATCTTGCAGTGCAACCCCGACGACGATCTGTTGGGCGTTCCACAGATCGCTTTGCAAAAATACGGCTTTGATGCGATTGAAATTAAGTTCGGACAAGCGGCAAAGGGTATCCAGCCTGTTATTAAGGTAAAGGATATTGAAACAGCCCTGAAAAAGAAGGCCAAGGGGAATCTTGTTCATCCCGACCCGGAGGACCCGGCGGTGCAAAAAGCATATGAAAACGGTGTCTGCCCCAATTTTTATACATACGGCAGACTCCCCATGTGGACGGAAGAAAAGATTTCAAAGCACATCGAACTGCTTCGCTCCATGGGTGCCAGAAATATTTACTTCAAAATGGCCGGCTATGACCCAGTTGATTTGGAGCGGGTTTTGAGAATGGCAAGCGCCAACGGCGTTGATATGGTGACATTTGACGGCGCGGGCGGCGGATCGGGCTACAGTCCGTCAAAAATGATGAACGAGTGGTCCTATCCTACCGTAATGCTTGAAAATCAAGTGGTGCGTTTGGCAAAAAAGCTCCAACGCGAGAATTTACCCCTTCCGGCGATTACAATAACGGGCGGCTTCGCCAGTGAAGACCAGGTATTTAAGGCGCTTGCCTTTGGGGATGGGCTGGTGACAAGTATCGGCTTGTGCCGCGCTTCCATGGCGGCGGCTATGGCGGGTGAAAGAATCGGAAATGAAATTAAAACAGGAACCATTCGTCCCGTGTTTCAAAAATACGGCGCAACCGTGGAAGAAATTTTTGGTGATTTACCAGACCTCTGCGCCATCTATGGTACCGAGGCACGCAACTATCCGACCGGCGCGATTGGGGTCTTTTCCTATTTGAGAAAAATTGGCTTTGGTATTGCTCATTTTTCAGCACTCAACAGAAAGTTCAATTTGTCACTTTTGGACCGGAGTGATCTCATTCCACTCACAAGCGACGCGCATAATTTGTTAAAGTAAATTGACGGTTTATTCAGTATTAATAGAAAAGGGGATTGCCTATTGAATCAAATCGTTCCAATCTGGATATTTTCTGCATTTTTTGAGGTGAAATAATTGAGGCAAAAAACTGGGTCAGCAGCTTGCCCTAAGCCGTGACCCATACAACCAAAGACATGGATGTCATAAGGCAGCACCGGGCAGGATTGCGTCCGGCGCTGCCTTATATTGTCTTTGCCCTACATTGCCTTGCGGATGACGTCACCAATGGTGATGGTCATCTGCCTAGAGGCGCGGGGATAGACATTCAGGGCGAAGCCTCCCGTATCCTGAAACGTGTGCCTTCTCCTGTACTTTCCGGCACTTCCGTGGTATAGTTTTTTCTGTATAAAAACCACAAAGATTCAGTTTTCGGATGGCTGTATCCACGCACGTCCACGTGCTCTGTCGCGTGCCTGCATCTCAAGCAAATTCCAATAAAATTTGCGTTGCTGCGTGATGGGAACAATCTGCATACGTCTGACGGATAAGAGACAGGACGGTGCAGTAAGAAATAAAAGCAGAGGATGGTGACCCACCATGTATAGTACACCACTCTTCAAAAAACGGTTTTTGCAGTTATATCTGTTGAGTATTTTGATTGTAGTACTGCTGGCAGTCCAGATCGGCAATGCGATTGTTCAGGGCGGTTGGTTTTCCGGTGTTCCCGAAGTGAAGATTTTAGCAAATAATTGCTATGAGAGGACTTTGCGCGTGGTGGGAGACATTGATTTTGCGCCGTACTCCTCTGTCACGGCCAATGGATCTTATACCGGGCACGATATTGAGTGTATCAATGAGATTGCCAATCGGCTTGACGTAAATGTTGAAGTTCAGCTGATGACCTGGACAAGAGCCGTAGAGGCGGTAAAAAACGGGGACGCAGATATTGTCATGGGTCTGGAGAGCATCTCCAATCGAAATGATGGGCTGATGATCGCTTCGATTGTGGCCGATGATTCGTTTGTGGTTTATGGAAAAGCACCCATCAGCAGTGTAAATGATCTGAAGCAGGAACGCATTGCAACCATTGCCGGCAAGACGGAGGTTGATATCTATGGGATCGAAGAAAATGCCGTTTGCTATGATACGTATTCGGAAGAATTGGAAGCCTTGGAGGCAGGAGAAATCGACTACGCCGTGATACGCGCGTCCGTGGGCAAGATGTTGATTCAACAGAGAGGCTACATCGATTTGCTTCAGGTTTTTGCTATGATGGACAGCGGCTTGGGGTTGGGTGTTCGGGAGGACGACAAGGAATTGGCGGCAGAGCTTGACCAAGTGATCCGGGAAATGCAGTCGGACGGAACGTTATCCGCCCTCCAAAAAAAGTGGCTGACGACCTATGTGGTCCCCAAATCGCTTCCCGAAGTACTGCACGAGAACAGCAGTTTTTACTTGTTAACCACCTTTCTTATGCTTTCGTGTGTTGTGGGGATTGGTATCCTGATTCAACGGGAACGGGTGGCGGCCCGCGAAGCCCGGACGGAGCAGGAGCTTGCCATAAGTCAGGCGGCTTTGACAAGAAAGGAGGCAGAACTGGCAAAAAATCAGATGGAACTGGCGAAAAATCAAGCGGAGCTGGCAGACGGACGGGCCAGGATCATGCTGTCTCAAATTCAGCCCCATTTCCTGTTTAATGCCCTTGGGACGATCGGGCAGCTCAGCCGGAGAGATTCCAATCAGGCATCAGAGGCCATTGATACCTTCGCCCGGTATCTGAGAACCAATCTGGAAACCGTTGAGAACACTAGGATGGTGGCGTTTGCCAGCGAATTGCAGCATGCGAAAACCTATTTGTGGCTGGAGAAAATGCGTTTTGGCGAAGATCTGAAGGTGGTCTATGATGTGGCGTGTGAAGATTTTTATCTGCCGCCGTTAACCGTGCAGCCGATTGTGGAGAATGCCGTCAAGCACGGATTGGGCCAGAAGGAGGAGGGCGGCACCGTGACAATCCGAAGCAGGGATTTGACAAATGCCTGGCAGATACAAATTGAGGATGACGGTGTTGGCTTTGATGAAAAAACTGCCCTGGAGGATGGCCTTGTCCACATCGGCATTGAAAATGTGCGCCGACGTCTGCAGTTCATGTGCGGCGGCAGCCTGACGATGGAGAGCAGCGTAGGCGTGGGTACTGTTGTAACGATCTGCATCCCGAAACTAGAATGAATCGGCCGGCGAATACGGATTGGCGGCCCAATGACGGATGGATGGAAGGGGAGGAGCCCATGAGAGTTCTTGCCGTGGATGATGAAGCGGTCATGCTGGAACGGTTAGAGGAATGTATTCGTGACGTGCTGCCTGAGGCGGAAATCCATGGGTTTCGCCGCCCCTCGGAGGCGCTGGCCTTTGTCGAGGAGAATCCGGTAGAGATTGCATTTCTGGATATTCAGATGCGGGGTATGGACGGGATTGCGCTGGGCAAGAAACTGGGGGACCTTCTTCCGCAGCTCAACATCATCTATATCACGGCCTATGCGGAGCATGCCTTCGAGGCCTACCAGCTTAACGCCAGCGGCTATTTGCTAAAACCGGTAGATCCCAAGGAGATGTGCAGGCAGCTGCAGTGCCTGCGGTATCCCGTTCCCTCCAAAAAGCGAGTTTCCTTTCAATGCTTTGGCAGCTTTGAGGTATCCGTGGACGGGCAGCGACTGAACTTTAAGTACGAGCGTACCCGGGAACTGCTGGCTTATCTGGTCGATCGCTGTGGTGCCAGCTGCAGTATGGATGAGATCATGTCCATTCTCTGGGAGGATGAGACGCACCCGTCTTATTTTCAGAATCTGCGGAAGGATTTGCAGGACACCCTGCGCCGGACCGGCTGTGAAGAGGTCCTGGACAAAGGGCGCGGAAAATTGGCGATTAAGACGGAGTTGGTGATTTGTGATTATTATCAGTGGAAGAGCGGCAATGCCCAAGGGAAGAATTTGTACCGGGGGGAGTACATGACTCAGTACAGCTGGGCTGAGGAAACCAATGGGATGCTCAGTCATTCTGCAATGAAACGAAGATGAGAACGCAATTCGGGCCCACTGGAAGATGACGACGCATAGATGCCCAATGCGTGTGATTCAAGTGTGATGGTTCCTGTGATATGATTCCTTCTGTAAAGTCCAAACCGAGAGGATTTTTTAAAAGGAGGAGAAATTATGGTAGAAAAGAAAAATTCGAGCAATGTACTAAAATTCATTCTATGCAGTCTGTTGGGATTCTTCATGTTCTTTGTCAGCATCCCGTTCAACGGGAAAACCACGATTCCTTTGGATCATATCACCACTCTAATTCGAAACGCTCTCGGAGTTACGGTTCAGGGATACATTGTACTGATCGTGGTAGCGGCTGGCGCTTTCCTTCCCTTTGTTCAGAAGACTTGGAACAAGAGCACAAAAGATGTTGTGTTCTCTATCTTTAAGATCATTGGTCTGATCTGTGCAGCCATGTATGTGTTCCACCTGGGCCCGGAAGAGCTGCTGACCAACCCGGATCTTTTGCCCTTTCTGTTTGTCACACTCTGCTGCAGCCTTTGCTTCCTGATTCCCATCGGAGCGGTGTTTCTTTCTTTCCTGACTGACTACGGCCTGATGGAATTTTTTGCAGTGTTTCTGCAGCCGGTGATGCGCAAAATTTGGAAAACCCCCGGTCGTTCCGCAATTGATGCCGTCGCCTCTTTCGTGGGAAGTTATTCTCTGGCCCTGATTATTACCGACGGGATGTATCACAAGGGCCGTTATAATAAGAAAGAAGCCTTCATCATTGCCACCGGCTTCTCCACCGTATCGACCACCTTCATGGTCGTGGTTGCCAAGACGCTGGACTTGATGGATCGCTGGAACTTCTACTTCTGGACAACACTGATTATTACATTTGCTGTAACTGCCATTGTTGCACGCATTTACCCCACGGCGAAGGTTCCTGAGGAATACATGGAAGGCGTTGAGCCCAATCCCGAAGCCACTGTGACCAAGGACCACTTCAAGGTAGCCTGGAGCGAGGCGCTGAAAACAGCCGGTCGTTCCAACAAGATCGGCGCCAACGTGCTAAAGAACACAAAGGACGGCCTGCGGATGATTACAAATATCCTGCCTACCATCCTTTCCATCGGCATGCTGGGTATGCTGCTGGCGCTGTACACACCCGTCTTTAACATCATCGGATACATCTTCTATCCATTTGCTTGGCTGGTTCGCATCCCTGAAGCATTGCTGGTCGCGCAGTCTCTGGCCACATCGATTGCAGAGATGTTCCTGCCTGCGGCCTTCGTCACCGGCTCGGCACTGGCAACCCGATATGTAGTTGCGGTCTGCTGCATTTCCGAGCTGCTGTTCTTCTCTGCCGTGATCCCCTGTATTCTGTCTACTAAGATTCCCGTTAAGGTCGGCGATTTGATTATCCTCTGGGTTGAGCGATTAATCCTGTCCATCTTGCTGGCAGGAATTGTTGCACTCATCGTGTTCTAGGCAGCAGTTTGGATGAACTGCATTGCGGTATGAACGTCCCTGTAAAACATAAATCCCGGTATGAGTTGAGAAAATGGCCGCCGTTGTCAACATCTGAACATAATGTTGACAAAACACGGAGAAGCGTCCGGTTCCAGATGGAACCGGACGCTTTATTTTATTTAAAAAGTTCTGAAAAATAGTAATTTTTCTTGCTTCCGGCTTTCAGCGACTGCCACGGCCTTGGAGCGTCGCGGTCCTGGTACGAGTGACGCAGACTTCAGTCTGAACATCAGTCCAATCTATGTTCAATCAATCGTTCCAGTACGACTGCAACCTCGGCCCTTGTGGCCGTGCCCTGCGGGACAAAGCTTCCGCCGTCGCGTCCTGTGATGATGCCGGTGCTCTGGCAGTATAGAGCCGCATTCTTTGCATAGCTTGAAATGCTGTCAGCGTCGGGATAGCTCAGCTCAGTATCCATATCGTTGGGCAGGGCGCCGAGAAACTCTGCAAAGTGATACAGAATCGCCGCCATCTGCTCGCGGGTAACCGGATCACCGGGGCCGAATTTACCGTTTCCATAGCCGCCGACGATGCCGTTTTCCGCAGCCCAGTCCACATATTTCCCATAATAGTCTTTGTAGTCGCAATCAGTGAAAGCGTGGGTGCTCATGGCTTCAAGTTCGCCGTAGCTGCGTTCGTAAAGCCGCCCGATGACCGTCGCGAACATCGCGCGCGTCATGACGGAATCCGGGGAGAAGGCATTGCTTCCAGTACCAAGGAATATCTCGCGTTCCGTTACGAACCCGATGTAGTCCTTCGCCCAATGCGAGCCGGTATCCGTAAACGTCTTTGCGTTCTCCTTAAAGCGCACCGTCACACCATCGGGTGCGATGTATTTCCCGTTTGCCGTGAAACCGATGAATACTTCGTTTCCTTCGGAGTCCATATAGTACGGCAGGCCCGCCGTTTTATCGTAAGTGCCCGTACTGTTCGCGACCAGTGCGTAGGGCGAAAAATCCGTGGCCTCGAAGACCAGGTGCCAGACGCCGTTTATCTGCTTGAGCTCGGACGCAAGCGTCGTGACGCTTCCGTCGTCGGCTTTGTGCGCAACGGAAAGCTGTTCTTTCCCATCCAGCAGATCATCGGGTACGGGCAGAGAAATCGTCACGGCGTAGCCGTCCCTGGGCTCCGTTTTGATATTCGTGCCCTTAATGTACAGGGAAATGTCAAAGGGGTAGACCGTATTCCCGATTCCCAGCCCGAAACCGGAGGCACTCTCGTCAGTGTCGGTGACCTTGACCTCCACGGAGCTGGAAAATGCTCTCGTCATGTTGGCTTCGGCCTTTACCGCGCCCTGCGCGCCGTCAAACAGGAAGCTGCTCGTCTGGGTGACGGTGATAGTGCGGGAGGAGGAGCCGCCGCTGCGGGAGTTGGTGGTTACGGAAAGCGCCGGACCCGGATCGCTCGCGAGGTCGCTGCCCGAGGCCGCCACACGGCTGGATATGCTATATACCGTATTTGTATTTAATCCGGTAAATGTGTTGCTGCTCTGCCATGTCAGGCCGTCGTCGATACTGTATTCCTGCCCGGATACCGCCGTTACCGTGATGGTCGAGTCGGTTTTACCGGCAAGCGTCGGCGCGGAGGACGGAGCGTCTGCCTTCCAGATCGCGGTAAAGACAACATCCGTCCTTATATTATTGTAGATGCTGGCTGCACCATAACGGCCCGTGCCGCTCCTCCAGTAATCAAAGGTATAATCAGTTTTTGCCAACCCGCTGCTCGGCGCAATTGTAAAGAAGCCGCCTTCTTCCACGTCGCTTTGTGTCGGCAAGGTGCCGCTGCTGCCGTTTGCGCCATAGGTAACGGAACAATAGTGGGTGATCGAAGCGAGCCTGACGGTCTTCGAGACGCCGCCCAGGGCTGCCGTGAGAATAACGCCGCCTCCGTTGCTGCCGCAGATGACGCCGTCATCTGCGGCAATGCTTACGGTGTCCGTGTCGCCGGAGGTCCAGCTCACGTTGTTCGGGATTCCAAGCGCAAAGTCTCTGGTGACGTTGGCGCATGTCTCATAATCCGTCGCAGACGTGCCGGAATTGTCGTACAGGAATACGGGCGCCGCCGAGACGTATGCCGCATCGGGCTCATCCATCCCGTAATCCGCGCTTGCGTCGATATAACCGGAAAGCCGCGGATAGAGACCCGCCGTAAATGTCCAGTTGTCCACGACGCCCAGACCGGCGCGCAAGTTTTCTCCAGTCATATCATGGGTCAGCGTTCCTTCCGCCACACCCACAGTGTCCGCCGTTGAACCCCCGATGCCCAAACAGGCGCACATTTGTTTGTCATAATAACAGGAAGAAACGGTTGACGGCAAATCACGGCCGGCAATACTTCCGATATAAGAACTTCCCAAAGAATCTCCACTTATGCTGCCGCTGTTAAAGGAGTATTGCACGGCTCCGCAGTATGCATTGGAACCCGCTATGCCGGCGACGGATTCACAACCTGTTATGCTTCCGGCATTGTAGCAATAGGATATGGTTAGGGCGTTTTGACCTACGATGCCGCTTATCTGAGAGTTGGGGTAGCCCATTCCCGTGATGGCGCCGATGTTGAAGCATTTTGTTACGGCGGCGCCTGCGTTGCCTATCCCGACAATGCCGCCGGCTCCCTGGACAGCGCGAACGAAACCGGCATTATAGCAGCCTTGTATCGTGCCCGAATAGTTCCGTCCCGTGATGCCTCCGGCATACATGTAGCCCAGGATATAGCTGTTTACAATACCAACGTTTTGGATCGTACCGCTTTCTAATGTGCCGAACAGGCCTTGGGTGCTGTCAGAGAGACTTATGCCTGTTTTATTGATATAAATCCCGCTCACCGTATGGCCATTGCCGTGAAAGCTTCCGCGGAAAGAGCAATTTGTTTCGAAACAGCCGATGGCGGTCCACTCTGCCGCGCTTTCGCTTCCAGCGGACGTGTAGGTGCCGTCGCTTGCAAACGTGCCGGGATTAAGCGTAATATCAGCAGTCAGTTTATAGTATACGGTGTTTTCACAATATCCGGGCACACCATTGTTGATCAGATAGGATAGGTTTGCAAGCTCCTGCGCGGAGCCAATTTCATACGGGGCGTCGCCTGTACCGCTGCCCCCCGAAAAATACTGATCGCCGGATGTGTTCCCGTCGATGTCGAAAGCGGCATAGTTCCATGATTCCGCCGTCGCGCCCACCGGTACACTCACGACCGGCAGCATGGCTATAACCATGCTCAGCACAAGGAATACGCTCAAAGCTTTTTTTCTCATTCTTCGTTCCCCCCATTATTCGATTTTATATGGCGGTTTTGCGTTTTCTCCGCTTTTACTGCGCGGTGCCTTTTCATCCGTGCGTCGATCTTCTCCCGCAGGCATATGGGACAGCCCGAAGTTCCCTTTGCGCGGGAAGATATCTGGGTCTGCCAGGAGTGGCCCTTTTCACAGCTCCACCAGACGCGGACCGTGCTGGTGCGGGCAACGCCCTCAGGAGAAAGCGGCGCATTTTTCTCCGTGTCCCATTCGCGGAGTAAATACTCCTTGCCGTACTTGACACAATAGCTGTGTAAGCTCATGTTCGCCTCTCTTTCTACGACTTCTCCGGAAATCCGCGTCTTGCCGTTGCAGATACTTCGTGTTATCATGAGCATACACCTGGAGTTAACTCGAGAGTCAAGGGGCAATCGTGTTTTTTCCACTTTTTCCGACAATGGATTCCGTCGCATAAAGAGAGGGGCCGAAAAAAATGCCGAAACCAGAGGGACTGTTTTCCATCGGGGAGATCGCCGCTGTCTGTGGCGTGAGCATCGATACGCTGCGGTTCTATGAAACAAAGGCACTAATAAGTCCCGCATGCATCGCCCCCGAATCCGGCTACCGATATTACAGCCGGGAAAATCTGCTCCGGCTTCGGACGATTTTAGGGCTGAAAGACGCGGGGCTTTCCCTGCTGGAGATTCGGGATTATCTGGACGGTGGAAAGCATGCGGAGAAAAAGATCACCGAGCTTACGGAGCGGCGGGATTTGCTCAACCGAGCGATCGAGAATCTGAAAATTCGCGGGACCAAACCAGGCGACCTGACGGTGAGTGAGATTGAGCTGCCGGAGCGCGTTTGCCTCTGCCGGACGATTGAGGCCAAAGACGGAACACATGCACTCCGTGCAATCGGCGAATTTTATGGCGAGCTGATCCGCGACGGCACCCCGATTAGCCGCACTTGGTCCGAATTCTGCGAGTACCCGGACGACGGGCTGTTAAAGGGCGAATTCCCCATAACGGATTTCACCGTTAGGGCGTGTCTGCCTGTAGACAAAAAAAGCGCGCCGCCTGAAGCGGTGCGTTATCCCGCCGGCAGAGCGCTGGCGGTCAATTACAGGGGCGGTTATTACGATTTGTGGAAGGCTTACGCGGCTCTGAGCCGATACATAGACGAAAACGGGTATATTCCCACGGGTTATCCGCAGGAAATCTATCTGGAAATTGAAGCGGATGGCTCGGTGCGCTTGGATGAGTCGCGCAATATCACCCGCGTGATCGTCCCCGTAAAATGAACGGATGGGCGATGCCAAAAGTCTCATCGGTATGGTTGAGGGAGATTCTATTCCGAAGTTGTTTATGCCTACCCTCCTGCTTTTGGGGTGCAATCCGATCGTCGATCCGCCTACTTTGTAGTGAGACCTCATTGAGGCAGGATAAATTTAAATGTTTGTTTTACCCACTGACGAGCCGGTTCAGCAGAGAGGGCCAGCCGAACGTCCTTGAGTTTGGCCACAAAGGCCTCTTTCCCGTTCTGCGGTACATGGGTAGAATATTTCGCATGGAATGTACGTTGCACCGCTGCCAGGATGCGCCGGAAAGGTTGTCCCGAACGGCAGCTACGAATCCCCTGTTCGCGTGTGAAACCATCCGAGACAGAGGTTGCTTCCGTGTGAAGACTGACATTTCCGCCGTTTTCACTCAACCACCTAACGTTACATCACAATCCTGGTACCAATTTAAAGCGTCCAGGAAATGCGACGTTTTAAAATCCGGCCAATAATCATCAATCACATAGAAATCGGCATAGACGGATTGAGCCGGCAGAAAACCGCTCAAACGGCGTCGCCCTCCCCACCGGATAATCAGATCGATCCTTGAAATTTCATGGGAGGCCAAGCGCTTGTGTTCCATTAGGGTCTCCAAATCCCATTCCCAATCATAATTCACGAGAAAATTAATGTTAATAAGTCCACGCCCGAAATGAACTCTATGATTGGCATATGGTTTCAGCGCTTCCGGAAATGCTGTAACGTTTGTGTTCCCAATGACCAGCAGATTTGCATCTCTCCCACTCAAAAGCTCAACCGCATCCACACAGGCATTTGTGAAAGCCTCCCGCTGATCCTTTGCCCTCTTGTTATTATCTTTCGTGAAGCCATAAAAGGTGGCTTCCTTGATCCCATATCTAAGAAGCATTTCATACAGTTCAAAGCCCGGGGTGATGCCATGCGCGTACCCATCCTTTTTTTGATATCCGTTTTCCTGCGCCCATCGCCTGTTTCCGTCCGGTATGATTCCCACGTGTGAAGGGATCCTTCTGAATGATTCCATGTTACACCTGCCTTCTTTTGTTCTGCTTCTGGGTTGCGCTCCTTGCGTTGCCCGGTAACTCGATCTATTATAATTACGGACAACCATATGCTAGTATGCCCATTCTATACCAGTTAGCCTATTGCATCGTTTGTTTATTTATGGATCAGTATAGAAGAGGAACTTCGGTTCGGTCTGGCTAAGCGCAAGTGCGGTTTGGGGCTGATCATGACCAAGCTGCAGGAGACGATCGCTCACAGCGTCGCCATATCCATTCTGGTGCTGAATCTCAGGAAGATGTTCAGGGAACATGAATTAGGTCACGGAAAGGTTAAGGAATGCCGGATCATGCCAATTTCAGCGGGATATAACTTTACATGTTATGTAAGACGTGATAAAGTATGGAACACAAAATGCAAAGCTGCGCGAATGGGGGCGGGACAATGATCGATGTAAACCAGTTGACGATGATCTATCCTTCGGGCAAAGGAATCTTTGACATCGATTTTAAAATCAAGCAGGGTGGAGTCCTTGGCTACCTTGGCCCAAACGGGGCCGGTAAGACAACCACGATTCGCTGCCTACTGGGCTTTACCAAGCCCGATTCCGGCTTTTGCCGTATTTCAGGCCTTGACTGCGTGAAAGATGCCCCACAAATTCAAAAATTTCTGGGATATATCCCCGGCGAAATTGCCTTTCTGGATGGAATGACCGGAAATGAATTTTTGAAATTTATGGGGCAAATGCGTCACATGAACGATTTTTCGCGTCAAAAGGAGCTGATCGAGCGATTTGATCTTGACCCGCGAAGAGAGATTAAGAAATTTTCAAAAGGCATGAAGCAAAAATTGGGGATTGTCACCGCCTTTATGCACGATCCCGAAGTGCTGATCCTTGACGAACCGACAAGCGGCCTGGATCCGCTGATGCAGAACCGCTTTGTGGAGCTCATCCTCGAGCAGAAAAAGGCGGGAAAGACCATTCTGATGTCCAGTCACATCTTTGAAGAAATTGAGCGCACCTGTGACGAGGTGATTATCATCAAGGATGGCCGACTGGTGGAAAAGAGTGAGGTCGGTGTGCTGGGTGGGACCCAGAGAAAAGCGTATCAGGTCAAGTTCCGGCATGCGGAAGATATAAAGCGCTTTGCCGCCCAGAATTTTACTGTCGAACAGGTCACCGGCAATACGGCAAAAATCACCGTGAAGGGAGAAGAGGTCGACCGACTGATCAAAGCGCTGGCTGCGTTTGATCTCGAGGCAATGGAGTCAAAGGCACAGACATTGGAAGAGATATTTCTCAACTACTATGAATCGGAGGGGTAGGCATGAGCAGGACCTTATTCAAAATGGATGTGAAAAATAATATTTTTCTGCTGTTGATTTTTTGCGGGGTCATGTCCATGTATATGAGTATCATTATGTATATGTATGACCCGACCTCTAGCGAATCCCTGATGGATATGATGGATGTGATGCCGCCGGAGATGATTGCGGCATTTGGTTTCAATAATGCCAGCACGGATTTGACCGGGTTTGTTGCCGGATTTTACTATGGTTTTCTGGTGTTTGCCTTTCCCATGGTCTATTATATCATTTTATCCAACCGGCTGGTCTGTAAAATGGTGGACAGCGGGGCCTTCGCCTATCTGCTCCAAACTCCAACTTCACGGATAAAAATCATTGTCACGCAGGCGGCATACCTGCTTACTTCGATTGTCGTGCTGTTTTCCGTGGTCTATCTGGTGGGCACAAATGCCGCACGAGCCTGGTTTCCCGGCATGCTCAATGTGCAGGCCTATACCAGGCTGCACACCTCCGCCGCACTGCTGACGATGGCATTGGCGATGGTCTGTTTTTTCTATTCCTGCCTGTTCAATGAATCAAAACGGTCGCTTGCCTTTGGAACAAGCATTCCGCTGACCTTTTTCCTGCTCTTCCTGATCGGCGGTGTGTCGGACGATGCGGAGGTTTTTAAGGATTTATCCATATTCTCCCTTTTGGACGCCACAGGCATTGTACAAAACGGAAATACGACGGGAATCAACATTTTGTTTGTCACGATGACGGTCATTTTGTTTGTTGCCAGCGTTCTGGTGTTTGAGAAAAAGCGTCTTCCGATCTAACGCAGGGAAGCGGCTGGAGCAGACGATACCACCCCGTGAATACGGAAAATTTTCGAAGTGAGGAGAGCGTGATAGGATGAAAAAGATCAAATACGGCCTAATCGTTGGCATTCCGATTCTCATTTGCGTCATTGCCGTATCCATCCGCGTTGCGGTACCAAAATCCGAAACAATAACCATAGAGGGCGACGTGGAGATCGATGTCAGGCCCTACTATGTCCAGGTGTCCGGGGAAGTGACATCACTGCCTGTCGGCGTCGGACAGACGGTACACAAGGGCGATATCTTGGCGACGATTGACGATTCTCAGGCACAGTATGAGCTGGAACAGCTGAACTGCTCTTTGCTCAAGGCGCAGGCAGCCCTGCGCGATCTCGATGAGACCGAAAATCAAGCGCTTAAGCAGGCGCAGATGAATGTGGCGAAAAACAACGTGACCATAGCCAGACAAAGCCTTGCTGCCGCGCAGGATACCCTGGGGCAGCTCAAGGAGGAATATGACAAGCTCCAGACACTGCTCGATGCCGGGATAGCAACGCAGTCGGATGTCGACGCCATGGCGGATTCGGTGAGTGCGCAGGAAAAAGCTGTTGCCATCGCGGCCGCGCAGCTGTCAAGTGCCAAAGAGCAAGTGACCATCGCCGGGATCGACACGCAAGCCGACATGACGGAAAAAATTGCAATGGCGCAGGCGGATGTGGACAGCATTCAATCCCAGATTGACTTTGCTCAAAGCCAACTCAAAAATTATACGATCCTTGCCCTGGACGACGGTGTGGTCATCTCGACAAGTTATGATGAGGGCGGGATCGCCATCTCGGGGACGCAGATGTGCGAAGTCTCAAAGGAGAACCAAAAGAAATTTGTCTTTTATCTGCCGGAGGAATATATCGACGATGTGGATTATGGCACGGTCATTACGGTTACGGCCAAACCAGCAGACAAGAATACCGCGGCCCGGGAATATACGGCAACGGTAGAGTATATCGATTTGAAGGCTGAGTATACCCCAAAGGATTCGGAGTCCTCCGCCAACAAAAACCGTCTGAGCTTTAAGATAAAGGCGGTACTTGAGTCGGATTGCGATCTGAGGGTAGCCGAGAAGGCGGATGTGACGTTGGGACATGACGGAAATGGATGACGCGTGGAGGAAGACAAAAAGGGACTCAACCACACAGCTGGGTCCATAACGGCAGACGCTGAATAAACAATGTTCGCAGCAGGCAGGCGCGCACTGCCTGCTGCATGCGAATCAAAAAGCGGGCCACTCCTGATTTGAATACCAGGAGCGGCCCGCTTTCAACGCTGGTTAGGGTTCGACAGGGAGTCTGCTTAAGATAGATTCCAGAGCAGCGCAATCGGTACAGCCGCTTTTGCTGCCGCCCTCCTTGCAGGTTGACAGGCAATGCTGGATGGACTTCTTGATCAGCTCAAGTTCCTTTTCCGACAATGACAGAGTAAACATACCAATCCTCCTTCATCAGTTCAGCCTATGATAGGATTGACAGATTGTGAGGCTTCCAAACAGAAAACTCAGTGGTTTGTGACATACCGCTCGGCCATAATACCGGCAACCGCACCGTCGGATGCGGCGGTGACCACCTGGCGGACCGGCTTCTCCCGGATGTCACCCGCGGCGAAAACACCCTCCAGGTTTGTCTTGGTATCCTCGCCGGCGAGGATATAGCCTGACTTGTCGAGTTCCAGCTGGCCGCGATACAGCTGGGAGGCCGGTTCGACGCCGATATAGACAAAGGCGCCTTCCGTTGGATACTCATATGTTTTGCTGGTCTTCAGGTTTTCAAGTTCCACGCTGGTCAGGGCGTAGTCCATTCCGTTGACCTTGGTAACCCTTGAATCCATGATTACATCGATTTTGCTGTTGCTGCGCAGCTTTTCCATGGCCGACTGGGACGCACGGAACTGGCTGCGGTGGATGAGCGTCACATGGGACGCGAATTTGGTCAGATAGACGGCTTCCTCCACAGCGGCGTCTCCGCCGCCGATTACGACAATCTTCCGGTCCTCATACATAGAACCGTCGCAAGTCGCGCAGTAATGGACGCCTCTTCCCTTGAATTCGTCCGCATTCTGGGCGGGCAGAGCTCTCGGCGTGGCGCCGGAAGCGATGATCACGGCCTTGGCGTAATATTCCGTGTCCTCGGTGCGGACATATTTCAGCTCACCGGTTAACTTAACCTCAAAAATTTCTTTTAGATCATCGATCTGTGCACCGAAGCTCTCGGCCTGCCTGCGCATATCGTCGATCAACTCCCGGCCCCGTACAGCCCCCTTGGTTCCGGGGTAATTTTCAATGGTGAAGGTGGACGCGACCTGACCGCCCGCCACGCTGATGTCCAGCACGATGGTCCGGACCTGGGATCTCGCCGCGTAGATTGCGGCCGACAGGCCGGCGGAGCCGGCACCAAGGATCAGCACATCACAGTCCACGCGCTGCATCGGCGTTTTGGGAAGTACGTCCCCCAGAATTTCCTCAATGGCAATCCGCACCTGCGGCTTGTTCAAAAATCCGCTCAAACGGCTGCCGACTTCGACACCGTCCTGAAAAAACAGTACCGTGGGGCTTCCGGAGACGTTCAGGCTCTGGGCAAGTTCCCGGTTTTCCTGCCGGAAGATCTTGACGAATTTGATGTGGCCGTCATATTTTTCGGCCATCTTTTCATAGATTGGCGCCAGAACATCGCACGGGGGACAGTCGTCGGAGAAAAAGTCGACAATGACCGGAATCTTACTGTTCAGAACCGTCTCCTGGAACGCATCGCTGTTGATGTGTATAATTTTATCACTCATTTTTTTTCGTTTCCTTTCACCGTTTTTTCGTGCCGGGGAAATATGGGCAGTGGATGCCGATACAATCTTTGTTTTTCCCAAATTGCTTGCAGACATAGCTTGAAATTTCAACTTCGTCAAAATAACCTGAATTCTGGAGGAAGGTCTCCATGGATGTCACGGCGTCGCGTTTACAGCAGCGTGGGCCACCGTGACGGCTGATGGCGAGGAGAGCCTGTCCGGATGTCTTCAGGACGTTCCCACGCGAGATGGCCGACATCGGCGTTGCTTTTTCAAGAATGGACAACGCGATTCCCGTGCCGAGGGCGGCACCGCAGCCGCCATTGTATCCGCAGCTGCCGCCTGCGATTTCCGTTCCGCGCCGAATGGCTTCTTTGACGGCGGCGGGATCGTGGATGTGGTTTTTGTTCTGGTACGCCGCAACAAGGACAGCCGGCACGATACTGTGGTACTCGGGCCCGTGCATGTTCAGGCCCGGGAGATCAAACACCTGTTGGGCCAAAGCGATCGGGTCCTGTTCGGCCGTGCCATTCAAGTATCGCTCCACGTTTGTCAGAATATCCGCACGATGGCAGTCGTCGCAGACGTAGTGCCCGTTTTTGCATTTGACGTTTGTCTCAACGGTTTTGCCGCAGATCCGGCACGTTTCCTGCGACGGCTGCTCCGAATAGACAAGCTCGCTTCCACATACCGCGCATCCGATCAGGTTTTGGGTGCTGTCACAGCAGCAGGAGCCGGCCGCCTGATCCGGCGGCTCTTTAGTGGGTGCCGGCGCGCCGTCCGGCGCCTCGGTCATTGCCCGAATCTCGTGAATATAGTAGTTGATCCCCAGCTCGGACAGTTCCTGAATGGGCCGGCAGTCCGGCGACAGCGGATCACCGCCGTGCTTGTTGGCTGCGACCACACCGCAGCCGCCGCCGCAGATCACGTCATATTTACAGTCCCGGCACTTGTCAATTGTCTGGGTGCTGCGGCTCTGCCAGCGGCTGATCCGGTCCTGGTTGAGCCGGACCTCCGGGTAATAGGTCCCCAGCAGGTATTCCTGCCGCCCGCAGCTGGCGGTACATCCGTATATTTCACCGTTTAGGTCAAAAACCCACTCGGTTTTGCAGGCCGGACAGGTGTCAAAGCTGGCGATGGGCAGTTCCCCCGTGTCGACCAGATGTCGGATGCCGTAGAAATCGGGGCGGTGGAATTTCGCAAGGATGGGATAGAGCTTGCTGAGCTTTGCATATTCCGCCCACAGCTCAACCTGCGACATCAGATCCTGCGGCTTGGAGTAGCAGCTGAACAGCTCGTAATTACGCCCGATTTGTGTCTTGAAGCGTGTGGGCGGCAGATCCAGCCAGCCCTTCGCGTCAAGGTATTCGGCCAGATTGACAAGGTCCCCGATGTTTTCCAGATCGACGACGGTCCGGAGATTGACCGGGAATCCCGCTTCGACCGCCGCGGCCATGCCTGCAATGACCTTGTCGAATGTGCCTTTTCCGTTCGCCGTTGCCCGGCGCCGGTCGTGAATGTCCCGGCAGCCGTCCAGCGTAAACTGCATCTCCTTGATGCGGGCTTTTTTGAGGATATCCACGAAGTCGGCAAAATCGTAGCCGTTGGTCACGGCCGCCACCTCATAGCCCTCTTCCGCGCACCGGGCAACGATATAGTCGATGATTGCGCGCTGGGCCGGAGCATTCACCAGGGGTTCGCCGCCGAACAGCGTAATGTACGGCTTGATCTTATTCCCCGAAAAGTGTTTGCGGGCATACGCAAAGAACGCGTCAACGGCCTCTCTTGTAATAACCTTGTGCTCTGCGGCGACGCCGTGCTCATAGCAATAGACGCAGGCAAGATTGCAGCCGTAGGTAGGAATCAGCATCAGCTGCACCTGCGAATCAGCCGTCTCATTTAAAAAGGCTTCGTTCGCGTCCGCAATCGCAGCTTGCTCGTCCTCGGCGCTCCGGTATGCATAACCGCGTTCCAGCAAGTAGTCTGAGAATTCCGGATCGACAGCCGCGCTGCCGATTTGTTCAAGCGACAGCCGCTCGTGCTCATCCATCACATCAAAACTGCCGGAAAGCAGGTTGAAAATCGCGTAATCATGGCTGTCTCTCAGTTTGACAATGATATTATTTTTTGCAGAAATCATAGCGCATTCCCTCTGTTTCATAGTAGATCCTGGTTATAAGTATGTATCTTATGTAAGTTCCGGCTGAGAACAAATACGGGAAAAAGGGCAGCCGGCTGGCTGCCCTTTTTCTTTAGTTATGGCAGCCAGCCACAACCTTCGACGATTTCGAGCAGCACTGCGCGGTAACAAATGACGTGCAGCAGCTGACCGTCTCCTTCTTGGTGAGCTTGTTTGTCACTCGTTTCATTTCAGGAGGCCTCCTTCCGTCTGATTTGTTTTCTCAGCCAAAATGGTGAGACTGATGAAGTCAAATGTGTTTTTGATGTATTCCCTGCGATTGAGTACCTTGATTGTATCGAACCCGGAGGCTGAGATGCTGTCCAGATACTCCTGCTCCGTGATGGCTCCGCCGTAGCACTGTGCCCAGGCTTCGGGATCCTGTTTGACATCGTCCGGAAGGGGAGTTTTCGTGACAGCGTCGGAAATGACAAACCTGCCGCCGTTCTTTAAAACGCGATAAATCTCGCGGTAGACCTTCTTTTTATCCCTGGCATGATTGATTACGCAGTTGCTCATAACGGCATGGAAGCTATCGTCCGCAAAAGGAAGATGCTCAATCTCCCCTTTGACGAACTGGACGTTGTCCAGGCCTTGCGACTTGGCTGCCGCCGCCGCCGTGGCGAGCATAGCATCCGTGATGTCCATCCCGCAGGAGAGACCGGTGGGCCCTGTGAGCTTCGCCGCTTCGATCGTATCCCCGCCTCGGCCGCAGCCAAGATCCAGAATGCGCTCCCCCGGCGTGATGTTCATGAAAGCAAGGTTGGTCCCGCAGCTTAGATTGTCGCAGCGTTCGGCTTCCTTGGCATATCTTTTTTGAATTTCCTCTACCATCCCTCAAACACCTCTTCCGATCCGCACGGTGTTCCGCCGTACATGTGGGTTTCATTCTGTGGGTTAGTATAACAAAGCGTCCGGAGGGCGTCTGTGATTAAATCACCCTAGCCGCGCCTTGAGTTGACCAGCTTTTTCCAAGGCCTATGATTCCGCTCCGACCAAAATCGATTTGACAGGATTTGAAAAATTATCCAAACGGGGACACGTTACCTGCAAATTCAAAATAGGAAAAGAGA
>JBFWME010000021.1:0-13832 GCA_050251755.1 Lawsonibacter sp.
TCAATCTGGTTTTGAGCAAATTATTGTCCTGAGACTGGGAGGGATACACAAATTCCAGCCGGATCAGCTGGTTTTCATGATCCACCACGCCGCGCAGAACCTCCTGATTGGGAAAGGTGTGTTCAAAGGAGTCGGTGAACTCCCCTTCGGTCAGATAGAACCTCCGCACCGTGTACCCGTCATAGTCTTTCATACATTGATTAAACATAGATTGAAAAAAATCCAGGTCCAGCCCCATGGGAACGGCGTCCGCTTCCTCGGTTTTGGTCTCTTCCTGGGCCTGCTGTTCCGAGCGGTCGGAAAATCCCACCGTCCCACGCCTTTGCCCCTCCGGCTCCGGTTTCGAAACCGCGCAGCCCCCCAGCGTCAGCGCCAGGCACAGTGCAAGTACACAAATCCGCTTCATACAAGCATCACCCGCCCGTCGGCTGTGACCCGAAGACAAAATCACAGCTGTTTTCTCATGGTGTCACAGGAAAACCTCTCCCGCAACTCAAACTGGCCATTCCGCACTCGGCAGAATTGCCGTCTGTTTTGCCGCCCTCATCAGCAGGCATTTTCTGTTTTCTCGGCCTGCCCGGGCTCAAGGCGCAGCGAAAAATTCTGATCCACCGTAAGTCCATCCTTGGCCATCATCCGTTCCAGCACATCTACATCTGTGGCGATGTCCATGGCCTCGCCCTGGTAAAGTAAGTCCAGCTGCTTATCAAAGCCCTGCCTCACCGTATCCATCATGCGCTCGATGCGCTTCATGGCTCCGGTGATATTCTCCCCCGAAATCCCCTGCTCCTCCAAATTGCCGTAGGCCCGCAGGATTTTCAGGGTCGCGGGCAGGTAATAGCTCAAAAAGCTGTGCAGCTGGGGCGCTTTTTCCGGCCGTTGTTCCTGATAGGACAGGATCTTTTGGGTGATGTCCTGAATGTGGTCGATTTGCCGGGACATGTGCTCGTCGGCAATGGAGCGGTTCACCGAACGGATTCCTTCCAGAATCGTGTCAACATCAATATCCTCTTCCGCTTTCTCCTCTTCCTCGATTGGGGGAAAATCGGTCTTCGCCGACTTGGTCGGGCCCTCCGCCATCCATACCTCCAGCGTCTCCATCATTTTCTTTTTGCTGATTAAGAACAGCGTAGCCAGCGGAATGACGACGCAAAAAAAGACTAACGGGACCACCGGGACTCCGTCGTTTACGTTTGGAAACATAAACGCAGAAAAAAATGTCAAAAATATGCTGGACACCGCACTCGTCACCGTCACGTACAACCAAAACAGAAACTTTAACACCGCGTTCCACGCCCCTCTTCCGGGGGAGGCTTCGGTTTAAGCTCCCCTCCACTTTATCCCTACCATACCACAACCCGGCGCGTTCCGCAATCATTGAACTGGAAAAATGAACCAGAATTACATGTGCTGTAACCTACCGCCGTTTTCTGGCCGCCCGGTTCTGGTCGGCCTTTTCTTTTTTCACCTGCAGGTCGATGGAGGCATACACAAAGGCCCGCTCCCGCTGGGACAGGGCCATCAGCTGCCCCGGCAGCAGCTTGAATCGATGGAGGGCGAAGTGGGCGTACATCGCCTCGCCGTCGCCCTCCTCGATCAGTTTTTTGCCTCGTCCCTCAGTTCATTGATGTCGGTGGAAAATCCGTTAACTTCCTGCACAGCCATGGCCAGCTGGATGTACTGCCCCGGCTTGAGCATCCGGTCAATCAGTTCCTCGGCTCCTACCACACCATAATGCTTTTGCAGTTCCGCATCCTTAAAGTTTGGCTCCACGCAGCAGGCGGCAACCAGCCGATTGCCATATAGGCTCTGGTCAATCTCCACCGTCTTCTGGTGAGTTTTCTTATCGTAGGTCACCGTCTGGCAGCTTTTGCTCAGCTGTTTATTGTCCCCCTCGGTGATGCTCTTCACCACAAAGGGGTGGGGGAAGCCGGAAATCTCCACCTGTGTGGTAATGGTCTCGGCCTTATGTTCCATCAAAAAGTCCATGAGTTTTCCCATACGTTGCAATCTCCTTTTCAAATGGGCGGCCGGTTTCCCGCCGGCCGCCCCGTATTTTCTTAAGGCAACACCGCACAATGCGCGGGATTGCCTTAAATCGCCGTGAACCCGGTGAGAATCTCAAAATCCTCAAAGGTGAAGTCCACGTCCTCCTCCAGGGGGTCGTCGCTGTCCCCGTCCAGCTTGGTCAGCACCGTGGAGTCCAGGTTCACCCCGGACAGCAGCACCCGCTGGGTGCCCGCGTCGGAGGCGGGGTCGGAGTTCTCCACCACCAGGTCGAAATAGGCGTCCTCGCCGGTGCGCTTCCACTTGGCCAGCTTGGCCCGGAACAGGGGAGACAGGTAGTACAGGGTCATGGAGCCGGTACCCTCGCCCCCGGTGGTCTTGTGGCCCACCATGCGCTTGCCGATGGCCTTCACCTCTCCCTTGGTCTTCTCCACCTTGGCCTCGATGCTCTTGGCGTAAAACATCTCCTCGTTGTTGCCGTCGATTTTCGCGTAGGCCCGGCCCTCTTTGCCGGAAATGGTATCCTGTGCTCTCAGTTGGCTCATAGTTCCTTACTCCTCTCTCAATTGACGCTGACGGTCATGTACAGCTTTTCCATGCTGTCGTTTGGCTTCAGGGCGCAGTCCACCACCACGTCCCGGGTGCCGCTGCCCTGCTGCACGGTGATGTCGTCGGACAGGAATTCGCGGATGGCGCCCACACTCTCATATTCCTTGCCCAGCGCCACCAGGTCGGCCAGAAACAGGCCGCGGCCGGTGTCGTTGTTGGTCTGGGCGCCCAGGTACCGCTCCCCAAAGATGGCCGCCACATCGTTGGCCCAGCCGTCCATCACCCGCACCACCCGGTTCGAGGTCCAGTCCTCGCTCACTCCCACTCCGAACGTGGTCAGGGTGTTAAGGTCAGCCAGCACCCGGGCCTTGTTTCCGTCGGCATAGAAGACGAATTCCCCGGCCTGGATCGCGGCCTCATACTGCCCTCTGGTGTACTTGATGTCCACATCCACCGCGCCGTCATAGGCGGTGTTGGTCAGACTCTCGTTCACCTCGGCGGCGGCGCTGGCCCCGGTCACCCAGGCCACCGCCTGGTCCCCGGTCAGGGTGGTGCCGTCCTCCAGCACCACGCCGTTTTTCACGCTGAGGATGCCCATGTGGTCGGCGGCGTACTGGTACAGCACGCCCACCACTTTCTTGCCCTCGTTCTCCCGCAGCCGCTTCACAAAGGCGGCCACCAGGGCCTTGACCGTGCTGTCGGTGCCGGGGTAGCCCAGCACGTGGAACTGTTCCACCTCCAGGGCGGTCAGCCAGTCGGCGTAAGACGTGCCGCTCACTTCCCCGTTGGTCCCCCCGGTCAGACCGGCGGCGGCCGCCGCCGTCAGGGTGTCGGGGCTGTTAAAGGTCACGTAGTCGTTGGCGGTCAGACTGGCCGCGCCCCCGACCTTGGCCACCGTCTGGCAGTCCATCTCGTCCCCATCCAAATAGGTCACCACATCCACCTGACTGCTGTCGTCAGCGTTGGCCAGCACGGCGGCCTGGATGTCGTTGCCGCGGGTCCCGCCGTATTTGGCGGTCACGGTCAGCCCGCCCACGGTTGCGCTTGCCTTGATGCCGCCGGAATTCACCCGGTACAGCAGCAGCGTGCTCGCCCGCTTCAGCGCCTCCCGGATGAGCAGCAGCTCCGCCGCCGCCGGATCATAGCCCAGCACGGTCAATGCCTGTCCGGAGAAATCCCCGGACGCCATGGACCAGATCTGGTTCTCCGGCCCCCAGTTCAGCTCCAGCGGCAGGGCCGCGATTCCCCGCTCTCCCATGGCAGCCGTGCTGCCGGTGGATACAAAATTGATGTAGGCCCCCGGAAGGACCTTGTTCTGCACCGTAAAGGTGCCTCCGCCCATTGCCATATCAGTTACCCTTTCCTTTCAAAAATGTTTGAATGATGCGGTTTGCCTCCGCCTTGGTATAGCTCCGCCCCTCTTCCAGAAGGGCCTCCACCAGGTCGCGCCGGCCCCGGAAATCCCGGCACCGCGCCAGCTGTTCCTTGGTAAATTGATCTTCCACGCTAAATTGTCTCCTCCTGTTCCAAATGCTCCATCAGCTCTGCGCCTTCCTCTTCCGTCTCCTCCGCCTCCACATAGCTTACATCCGCCAGAAAACGGAACGCGTAATAGCCCTCCCCGCCATCGGGGAGGGCCGAGCGCTGCTTCAGCGTCACCCTCCTCTCCCGCACGTCCGTCAGCTCCCGAAACCCATCCAGCATGCTCTGGGCCCACGTGGAAAAGTCCACGCCGTCCTGCCCGGGCAGATAGTAACGCACCTCCAGTTCCGCCTTCTGCCGCCGCCGGAATCCCAGCCCCTTGCTCTGTTCCGCCCGGACCACCCCCACATAGTAGGCCCCGCCCGCATCCAGCGGAATGGCCCCGTCATACACCGTGCAGCCCGGCCACAGCATCTGGAGCCGGGCTGCTGCCGCCTGAATCAGTTCGTCCATCATGTCCTGTCACCTCCTTTCCATGCGGCCTGGTCCGCCCTTTTTCCCATGAAAAAAGCAACCGCCAAACAGCAGCTGCCAAATATCAGGATATGTGATTTTGCAAAAAGGGCGGTTAACAGGACACCGTTCGCCCGCCGGTCCCCGAGTAGACCCCCTCGGCGCTGGCCCGGAACTCCTCCTCCACTACCCGCTCGATCCCGGACACCAGCTTTCGGATGTCCGACTCCTCCCGCACCGTGGCGTTCACCACCACCGTGGGCGTCACCGTCACGTCGCTCCGGTTTTCCGCCATCATGGTTTTCAGCATTCCCATGGTTTCGTCCGACATGGTCACCGGCCCCGTCACGCTCTCCAGAATACCCACCGTGTCCACCGCCAGCGGCTCCCCGCTCCAGGCCGCGCCGGATCCCCCACCGGTATAGACGGAGTTCCCCGTGCTCAGCGCGTCGTAGTCGGGCAGCTGCGCCGTCAGGGCGCTGGTGTCCGGCATGGTCACCGGCTGCGCCAGACTGTAAGCTGACTCTTGTTTGGCCTGCACCGCGGTCTTGGTTTTCTCCGCCTCCGGCACTGGGTCCAGAGCCACATGCGTCTTCAACTCGATATTTGCTCCAAATAGTTTATTGAGGCCGCTCGCAATAAAATTATAAACATCGCGAAACTTATTCATCACGCTTGCCCACGCATTTTTCAGGCTGCCGGTCTGTTCAATCAACATTGCAAATCTGCCCATCAACAGAACAACAATTCCCAAAACCCACATCATGGGTGAGGCCTTCATCACGTTATTCAATACCCCTTGTGCCGCGCTCAGCAGCCCCGTTGCCGCCTTTAGCGCATTTGTACCGGTGGTTTTCGCCCACATCATCGCCGTCTCCGCCCACCCTGCGGCTGTGCTGGCTATCATTTTCGCATTCCAAAATGCGATGGCAACTGCCATACCCAGCACTATAGGCAGCAGCGCATTCATGTTGGCCGCCATAACATCCAGCATCTGGGCCACCAGCCCAATCACCCACACGACGGGCGCAAAAACGGGGGCCAGCGCACCCAGCAGACTATGCACCATCCCCGCGAAGGACTCCAGCACCCCCATGGCCGGGGTGAGGATGGTCATAATGTCGTCCCCGAAGAGCTGCCAGCCTACGCTGATAGCAAGGCCTATCATAAAATTTTGTGGACTGAGTACTTGTGTCAGGTCAGCTGTCGTTGACACCGCCTTTGCCATGTTGTTGGCCACATTGTCAAAGGGAGTTTCTATATCAGCGGAGGCGCTTCCTGTTTTTTGTATGGATGTCAATAGTGCGTTCATACGTTCCACTGTCCGGTCAAGAGCATCCGTCATGGTCTGAATGCTCCCTGTCATCCGCTGTAACACGCCGTCCATGTATGCCGCCGCGTTTGCCTGTGTATCATAAAAATCCAGGTATTGTGCCAATTTCATTTCGTTTCCACCTCTTTCGCTCAAATAAAAAACAACTCCCCTTCGGCAGTTGTTTTATTTGTTATTAGAAATCTTTATTGATTTTAGGTTTTCCATCTCTATCTAAGATCACCGTTGCTCCAGATCCAACATACACCATATATTCTATCCCCGTCTCTTTGTCTACTAATACCCGTGCCGCACCATTTCCTTCCATACTATCCGTCCTCACAATGATAAATCTGGTGTCCTTCTTTTCAAACATTGCCATATGTCATTGCCCCTTTTCTAGTTTTTGCTCAATCAACGGTTGTTTTTGGTTCGTATTTATTCTTTTGGCCCTTTATAAATCTTTGGTTTTCCATTTTCATCTGTCATCACAGTGAGCCCCGCAAGATACGCACCACCAGTGACATACAAATATTGTGTCCCTGTTTCTTTATCTGCCAATACCCTTATAGTCCCAAGTCCCTCCATCTTTTCCTCATGAACCAATAAAAACTTTTTTCCCTCTGTTTGCTTCCCAAATAACCCCATATTTTAACCTCCCACTAATTTTTAATGGTATTATACCAAGGAAACAAAAGGCTGTCCAGATACGTTATTCTACCTCTGTTTGTTCAATGGCAGCAACTATCCTGTCCGCCACGGTTAACATATTGGCCTGCATATCGTAGAACTTCGTATATTGTTCTAATGTCATATTCTTCACCTCATTTCTTATATATAAAAAAGCAACTACTTTTTAAGCAGTCGCTTTTTAAATCTTTCTATTCACATTCGCATCCATCATAAAGGATCAATTGCTTTGTTGCATCAATCAGAGGGGTAAGCCCGCCCCCATTCACCGTACCTGTATACAAATATTGCACTCCTGTTTTGGCATCCGCCAACACATACACCGCACCAAATCCGCTTACCTTCTCATCCTGAACTAAGACAAATCTTTTTTCCTTTTTTTTATCAAATACCGCCATCATTTTTCATACTCCTTTATCAAGTTTTTCTCATTATACCAAAAAAATTTTCCCGTGTCCAGAAATGCGCCTAGCCCTCCATCCGGTCTACCGCTCCGGTGATAGCCGTTTCCATTTGCTCCACCGCCGCAGTCATCCTGTCCGCCACGGTTAACATATTGGCCTGCATATCGTAGAACTTCGTATATTGCTCCAGCGTCCATCAAAAAAGCAGCCGGCTTTCGCCGTCTGCTTTTTCTCTGATCGGATGTCTGCTGCTTACTCGTTCATTTCCTTCTCATACTCTTCGTCGATCAGCGGTTTCCCGTCCCGGCCCACCAGCACGGTCACTCCACTATTGGTGGATAAATACTGAACTCCGTTCTTTGCATCCGTCACAATATAGCAGTAGCCCCCTTTTGTCTCCGCTTTCGTCACAACAAATCTGGGCAATTTTCTATCTCCGGCCATTTGCTCACACCTCTTTATCATAAATCCCCTTCTGGGTACTTTGCTTCCATTCATCGCTCATGGAGAAGTCCTCACTGATTCAGGGAAAAATCCTCCTCCTTGGTCAGGCCGTCCTTGGCCATCATCCGTTCCAGAACCTCCACGTCGGCGGCAATGTCCATGGCCTCCCCCTGGTAAAGCTGATCCAGCTGTTTTTCAAAGCCTTCCACGGTTTTATCCATCATGCCCTCAATCCGATCCATCGTCTCGGTGATGTTCCCGCCCGAAACGCCCTGTTCCTCCAGCTCACTGTAGCTTTTCAGAATTTTCAGCGTGGTAGGCAGGTAATAGCTCAAAAAGCGGTGCAGCTGTACGGCTTTCTCCGGCCGCTTCTCCTGGCAGTCTAGGATTTTTTTCGTGATATCCCGGATCCGGTCAATCTGTTCCGACATCTTCTCGTCGGCAATGGCGTCGTTGATTGCCTCAATCTCCGCCAAAATGTCCGCATCTTTTTTCTCAACAAAAACTTCTTTCTCGTCGCGGGCAGGGGGAACCGAACAATCGGCTATCTTACCCTTCATCCTCTTATAGATTCCTCCACTCACTTCCACTACACTTCGTTTCCCATCCTGAAAGAGCAGTTCAATTTGATAAACCCCTATAAAAGGCGACTTTATAATGCACCAAACCATCCCAAGTCCGCCCAATCCATAGGTAAACCATCCGGCAACCTCATCTTTTCCAAGAACAACCATAGTAAAGGTGACTTCTATGAATGCGCCAATGATAAACAGACCTAGAAAGGCAATGAAACCTAGCAACACACCCAAAAATCTTACCCGTTTTCGTTCTGACCAGAGAATCCGATATTCTTTCACCGTTGTATGATCCAACGGGATCGTTCCCTTATATTTCGTCTCAATCCCGGCTCCATCCCCAGTCAATACGACTTTCTTTCCTTCATGCTCACCGGAAATCACAATATTTCGCGCCACATTCACAAGCGTTCATCCCTTCTCAGCCGCAACGGGCTCCGCCATACCGCGCAGCGGCGTTACAAAAGTCATCTCGTGAAAATTATACCATAAATCCATAATTTTACAACGTGTTATAACTAGAATTGGGCGTGTCGCCCAGTCTCTGATGTTCCATTCTTAATCTCTTATCTCGTCATGCGCAGGGGTGTTCCGCCGCCCCGGCGGCGTGTTCCTTTCGAACCGATTTGAAAGGAACCAAAGAATCGCCGGGGGTGGGCGGCGTATGAAAACACTGCGTATTTTCCCTTGCCCACCCCCGAACCCCCATCACGGGAGAACCCGAATCGGTGCAACGGGCAATGACCGGCGCGGGTGCAAAGGAAGCGACAGCCCTCGATTCCCCGCCCGCTGCCGCTCCGCTCTATAAAAATTAGTTAGGCGTTCTCCTTGTTGAACTCGCGCCTGGTTGGTCTCGGTCTGAGGGCTGATACAGCCATCGTCGAAGACTGCGCCCCGCCAAGTTACGAGCAAACTGTCACAGCTGCATAGCCTAGGCGCGCCCTAACCCAATCGAAGTACCCACCCGTTTCACCTCCGCAGAGCGGCAGCGGGCGGGCGTTCAAAGCGACATTCTGTCCTCCACTCGCGCCGGATGCAACCCCCATGTTCAAGTCTGGCACTCCCCGCAAACGGGGGGGGACCGGGGGCAGCGGCGTAGCGCAATAAAATTGCGCGTGAGCCGCCCCCGGCGATCTTTGGTTCCTTTGCATCGCTGCAAAGGAACACGCCCCGCAGGGAGGAATCTTCTTCCTCGCAGATTCCTCCCTCCTCGGCCCGGCCCTACGGCCAGGCCTCATTCGCTGCGTTGCTCGTCCTCTCCAAACCACAACCACTTTGTTGGGTTGCGGTTCGGGGGTGCGCGAAATATAGCGGTTGCTCCCTGTTCGCGGCCTACGCGCTTCTACTTCTGTCACGTTCCGGCTCGCTCACGGCCGGGTCGCTAAGTACTGCGTCTCCGGATACAAACAGCCGGAGCTTTGCCCCTGCTTGGTTTGTGTCCCTCGCTCCAGTTCAGGCTCACTGTTCGCAACGGCTTAGGCGCACCCCTTTGTCACGCTTCGGCGGCTACGCGCTTCCTTTCTGTCACGCCTCACACCCTCCGCCACGGTATCTAAGTCTTTCGACTTCGGGCAGCCCCGGTTCCGCCTGCGGCGGCTCCTGGGCTCTGCCCATCCGCTCCAGCCTTAGCTACCTGCTCCCGGGTGCTCAGGCGCTTCCCTTCTCCCTCAGCAGCACTTCCTGATGGGTCTCATACATGGCCGGGCGGCCCACCACCTCAAACTCCATGGTCTTGCCCAGCTGCCGCACCCGGACCCGGTCCCCGGGCCGCAGCACCTTCTCCGGGGCCAGAAACAGCACCGCGTCCCACAAAATCTCCTGAACCGCATACCGACGCTCGCTCTTGTTTCCCACCCGGCTGCTTGTGCTGCCAAGCCGGCTCAGCGAGCACGGCACGTCTTCTGCCGCCGCAGCCCACTGCGTCCGGGCTATCGCCCCATTCTCTACGGTCTCCGGGTGCAGGATGTCGGCTAGATCCTCATAAAACCGCTCCAGTACTACTCTCTGCTCCTTTACTCCAAACCCCATGTTGGTTTACCCTCCGTCGTTGCGTCTCAGCTGTCTGTATGTGTCCAGCGTGGCCCGCCACCCAAAAAAGGAGTCTTCCGACCCCAGCCCGAAGGTCCCCCCCTCTGGGGCGGCAAAGGTTGTAGACACATCCCCCCTGGACACGGAGGTCACCGCGCCGGGGGCGGCCTGGTCATTCCCCAGGCCCCCTCCTTTCCAATAGCTGGCCGCAATCAGCACCTCCGCCCGTTCCAGTCCTACCGGCAGGGTGTCGAGGCTAAGATAGGCCAGAATCCGTTCCTCCACGGTCTGGAGCACAAAGGTCAGCAGCCCGTCCTGAGCCGTGTCCTCAATTCCCAGAACGGTCTTCAGCCAGGAAAGTCTCTCCTCCATCTTAACCGACCAGCTTCACCGCCATCGAGGCGTCCAGCGTCTTCACCCCGTAAATCAGGTCCAGGGAGACGATATTCTTTTTGGTGTCCTGATCGTAGCCGAACACCACGCGTACCCCCAGTCCGCCCTTTTGTACAATGGCGGCCCGGTTGTCTCCCATGGGCAGCGCCAGGGGGCGGGTCACCAGGGCGATGGCGTTGCGGTGGAAGGCCAGGGAGTGGCTCTCGTTGGCGATGTAAGCGTCTGCGCTGGTATAGTCCTTTACCAGCTCGCTGTCCACAGCCACCTCGGCCACGGCGCCGGAGTCTGCGGTGGCGTCGGCGGCAAAGTGATAGCGGTAGCCGTCCAGCATGAAACAGTCGCCCTTCTTCACGGTGGCAGTCGCCGGGGTGACGCCGGACAGGGCTACCTTTGTCTCACCCATGATGCCGGACACCTGGAAGGCAGTCGCGGTACCCGCGCTCTCAGCCAAGGTGCCGGGGCAGTTCTGGTCCATATAGGTGTCCAGGGTGTACAGCCGGCCCAGCTCGGCGTTGCGCAGAGTCTCGCCGCTGCCGGCGTAGGCCACCTTAGACAGGTTGTCGGTCAGCGCATAGCGATACTTGTGGTTGGGATCCAGCACCAGCCGCCGCTGGTCCAGGGGCACCTTGGCAATGTCCAGGGTCTTGGACAGGCTGGCGATGTCGGCCAGATCGGTGGGGCTGGCGGTGGCGGTCACGGTGGTGGCAACATCTGCCACCGTGTTCAGCAGATCCTCGTCCACCGCCTGGGCAATGGCCCGCACGGCGGGGGAGATCAGCTGGGCGGAAAAGTCCTGGATATCCAGGGTCAGCTCCTTGGAGGTGACCTCAAAGGACACGTCCCGGTGCCGGTCGATCTTCACCGCCACACTGTCCTCGGCCGCGTCCTGCCGGATAATGGAGCCGGTAAAGTTTTTCGCGGTGAATTTAGCAGGCTTGCGCACGGTGACGGTGTCGCCCACGCTGACAAACTCGTCCGAGTAGTCCCTGTGGACCAGGTTGGCCATCACCAGATTGTTTTCTAGCACGATCAGTGCCTCCCGGGCGATGATATCCGGGGTCAAGAATGTATTAGCCATGATTTAAAATCTCCTTTTTTGTTTTAATTTTTTGGGAATCCGTTTTGCTGCGCGCGATAGGCCGCATACTCCTCCATGGACAGCCGTCCCAGCTCCTCCATGGTATACTGCCTGGGTGGATTGCCGCCGCCCACGGGGGCAGGGTTTGCCCCCTTCAGGGACGGCTGGTCCATGGGTTTTGGTTCCTGAAACAAATAAGGTTTGCTCTCCTGAATGGGTTGGAGTAATTGAGCAAGGTCGGTCTTCAATTGGCCATCTTCGCCGACCTCGACCTTGACGTCGTCCAGCAGCCGCATCACGTCTGCCGGGTCGTAAACCAGGTCGGACAGGGCAACGCGCAGGGCCGTATCTCTCCGGAGATCGGCTAATTCCTGCTTATGGTCGGAGTTCAGGGTTTCCAGCGCTGCCGCCGCCGTGGCCGCATCCTCCTCCAGCTTGGCTGGATCGCCGGAGCCCCCCAGGGCTTTCACCGCCGCTGCCGCCGCACTCAGCGCACTTTCCGCCGCGCTTGCCCGTCGCTTCTCCCCGTCGTATTTGTCCGCGGGAACAAAGGTACCGTCGTTCCCGCACACTACATCCACATCTCTGCCCTCCTTTCCCTTCCCCTTCAGGGCCGTTTCCAGCTGGGCCGTCAGGTCCTTGCCCAGCATGGTTTTGATACTCTCCGAAATCATAATGTTCTCCTCTCTGGCTTTTCTTTTTCGTGCCTTCCACACGCATTGCCGTTCCCGTTGGTCAGGGACGGGAGGCCCCGAATCATATAAAAAAAGCGACTGCTTCGTCGCTTTTTTTCCGTTATTCTGCCGCCGTCTGCTCCTGCGCGGCCCGCTCCAGCTCCCGGTCTACGTCTTTGACCCAGGGATGGTTCTCCAGCAGGGTCCGTTTCGACAGTAGACCGGCGCTGGCATTGATGTTGGCGATAATCTCGGTCTCATCCACCGGCATATCCATATTAAACCGAATTTCAAATTCGGACCCGGAGAAATCGCCCCGCCCCGCGGCCTGAAACCAGGTATCCAAAAACGGCTTCAACCTGGAAAATGTGGTCTGGAGCTCGGCACTCAAATCGGTGCAGTCGGCATCCAGATCCATATAGCGAAATCCGATGGCTTTGCCCGAGGCGCTGCCCAGATTTGGGTCCTTTGTGTCCACAGCAGAGGCGAAATCGTACAGATCCCGCCTCTGCTTGTCCAAAAAGGTCATCACCGCATCCACATTGACGTCGGCCTGAAGCTTGTCCACCCCGCCGTCCCCCTCCACCTGGATGGCCAGGGACTTGCGCAATTCCGTGACAAACTGCCCCAGATCCTCCCCGCCGTAGTTGCGCAGAACGTAGACAAATTTTGCCACATCCCGCAGCACGTCGGCCGTGATGCTGGTCTGCCAGTTGTAATCGTCAATCAGTTCCTTGACAAAGCGCAGCAGGGGCAGTTCCTCGTCGTTGTACCGCAGCCACACCAGCGGCGCCTTCGCCCAGTTATAGCCTTGGTCTCCCAGGGTAAAGTGGGGTTCCGGCTCCTGCGTCACCTCCCGGTAATACCCGGAGTTGTTGGCGTCTCGGAACCGGCGGACCCCTGCGGAATACCAGTATTCCGCATGACCGACCACCGTCCGCGCCTGCCCGATGTATACCATCTGGCTGTAAAAACGGATAAAACCGTCCAGTTCCTGCCGCTCTTCATCCTTCCAAAGGGGAACCACCTCGTGGCCGGGCAGCACCGTGAAGGCCAGCCGCCCTCCGTTGTCTATATACGGCTGGATCCACCCTATCCCGTCCCGGACAGCGTTTTTCCCAAGCCTGCGAATCTTCCGGCGAAATCCGCTGTCAAACAGCGTTCCCAAGGCTTTTGCGTAGGTCTTGTCTTCTGTGCTCACCGTCCAGGGCCGGGCCAGCAGGTAACGCACCTTCTGGTCCACCACTCGGCGATAAATGGGGTGTTCAATTTTGACATTGGACCGCTCCTCTATGTCGTTGGTCTTCTCCTGGATTTCGGAGCGGTTGCAATAATATTCCCCCGCCTGCCGCAGATCGGCATAGACGGCGGACTGCTTGAACTGCCTGATCTCCTCGCCGATGATCTGCTCCAGGGTCATGGGCGACCCTGTTCCAGCCAGAGCCGCCTCGATCAGTTGCGTCTGTGTGTATTCCATTGATTTCCTCCTTATATAAATTCTTTGATGTCAGGGGCTTGCTTCCAGCATTCTTACCAGTTTTGTGTTTCTCGCTCCGTTCCAAGCTCTCCTGTTCGCGGCCTGTGCGCTTCTTAGTTGTCACGCTCCGGCGGCTGCGCGACGGGGATATAGCTTCTCCGTCTCCGGGCAGACCCGATTCCGCCTCTGGCGTCCCCTAGGCTCTGCCCTGCGCTCCGGCGCTATCCCCCTGCTCCGCTCGCCTTTGCGCTTCTTAGTTGTCACGC